>NCKG01000003.1:0-19142 GCA_002279095.1 Cellulomonas sp. 14-74-6 | reverse complement strand
GCCTCCGGACTGGTCCGCTCCTTCGCCGAACGCCTGGGCCGCCCGGTGTTCAACCTCGCCGAGCGCGAGCACCGCCGCTCGCAGGTGGACGGCCCGTGGGTGCTGCTCACGCCGAGCTACAAGACGGGCAACGAGGCGAACGACACCATCCCCGAGGGGGTGCGGCGCTTCCTCAACGACGAGCACAACCGCCGGCTCATGGTGGGCGTGATGGGGTCCGGCAACCGCAACTTCGGCCGGTACTACCAGATGGCCGCACGGCAGATCGCCGAGCGGTCCGGCCGGCCGATGCTGTTCGAGTTCGAGCTGGCCGGCACCCCGTGGGACGTCGAGGAGTGCCGCCACATCCTCGAGGAGCTGGACGCGGCGCTCGCCGCCCGCGCGGAGGAGGGTGTCAGCGGCCGGTGACCGTCCACCGGCCGCCGGCCAGGTCGATCAGCCGCGGCAGGATCGTGTCGCCGTGCACCCGCAGCCCGTCGTGCAGGTACTCGTTGGTGACCCACACCTGCGTGTTGCCCATCCCGGCAGCGGTGCCGAGCGCCAGGTCGAGGTCCACGTACGGGTCGTCGAAGTACTGCACCGCGGCCACCGGCACCTCGTTGGCGGCCAGCACCTCCGGGTCGTAGAGGCGCGGCCAGTGGGTCCGGGAGGCCAGCTCCTCGGCCACCCCCTTGAACGGGCGCAGCGCCGGGATCTCGTCGTACATGAACGGCAGGATCGCCTCGCCGGTCAGCTGCAGCGGACGCTCGTCGCGCGCGTACTCCGGGTGCTGCGCCTGCTCGGCGGCGGCCGCCCAGCCGCCCGCCCGACGGCCCTGGTGGTAGATGACCTCCTGCAGCACCGCGTACAGCGGGTTGCTGTCGAAGGACGTCCGGTGCGCCACCTCCGCGGCGAACGCCGCCGACACCCGCCCGTCGGCGTCCAGCGCCGTGTCGAGCAGCCAGTGCAGGTCGTCGACGCCGGTGCTCATCCCCAGCGGCATGCCGAGCATCTGCAGCCGCTGCACGCTGAGCGCCGACCCGTCAGGCAGCCGGACACCGCCGTCCGCGACCTCGTCGGCCACGCGGTCCAGCACCTGCACGTCACCGGGGAAGGTGCGCGCCAGCTCCGAGCACCGGGCCAGCTGCCGCGGGTAGGTGCGGGCGTACACCTCCTCCGCCGTGGCGTCCACGCCCGGCAGGCCACCCGTGACGTAGCAGGCGTCGAGCGCGTGGGCGTGCCGCGACAGGTACGCCAGCGTGAGGAACCCGCCGTAGGACTGGCCGAGGGTGGACCACCGGCGGCCGCCGAACACCGTGCGCCGCAGGTGCTCCGCGTCGAGCACGATCGAGTCCTGCCGGAAGCAGCTGAGGTAGTCGGCGGCGGTCGCGGCGTCGTCGAACCCGCTGACCACCCGGCCGTCCACCCGCGACGACCGCCCGGTGCCGCGCTGGTCCAGCAGCACGACGCGGTGGGTGCGCAGCGCGGTCAGCCACCAGCCGCCCGTCGGCATCGGCCGCGGGCCCGCCCCGCCCGGACCGCCCTGCAGGAACAGCAGCAGCGGCAGGTCCTCACCGGCGCGCACCGGGTCGACGATCTCCCGGGCGAACACCTCGATGGCACCGAACCGGTGCGGGTCGTCCCAGTCGACGGGCACCTCGATCCGGTGCTCCCGGACGCGAAACCCCGTCATGTCGTAGATGTGGGGTGCCGGACGCTCCTCGTTCACCTCGTCAGGCTATCCATGTGCCTGGCGGGCGGCGCCGGCCAGGAGGAACGTGGGTCCATGGCAGACGAGGACATCCACCGCATGATCGACACCCCTGCCGCCCGCCAGGCCGCCCTCTACGAGAGGACCGACGGCCGCGCGGGCAACACGATGAAGGGCCTGCCCATCGTCGTCGTCACCAACACCGGTGCCCGCACGGGAGCCGTCCACAAGACCCCCGTGATGCGGGTCGAGCACAACGGCCGCTATGCGGTGGTCGCCTCGAAGGGCGGTGCGCCGCACCACCCCCGCTGGTACCACAACCTGGTGAAGCACCCCGAGGTGCAGCTGCAGGACGGCCCGCACCGCGGCACCTACCTGGCGCACGAGGCGGCCGGCGCAGAGCGGGAGGAGTGGTGGGCGCGGGCGGTCCAGGCGTTCCCGGACTACGCCGCGTACCAGAAGCGGACCGAGCGGCAGATCCCGGTGTTCGTCCTGGTGCCGACCTCGGACGACTGACCCCTCGAACCGCCGGACGAGACGGTCCGACGAGAGGGCCCGACGAGAGGGCCCGATGACGGACGACGGCGGCCGGCCGCGCCGGGACCCCGCGCGGCCGTCGTCGCACGCTGGCGGCCCGGCACGTGGTCACGCCGGCGCGCGGTCACGCCGGGCGCGCGGTCACGCCGGCGCCGGTCACGCCGACGGGTAGTCGCCGAGCCCCGTCCGCAGCAGTGCGACGGCCCTCTCCCCTTCGCGCCGCACGTCCCGGGCGAGGCGGCGCACGTCCGGGTCGTCGTCGACCAGCCGGCTGCGCACGTAGTCGAGGAGCACGGCATGGAGCCCGATCAGGGTGCGCGCCGCGAGCCGGGGGCGCAGGTCGTCGGGTCCGGCGCCGGTCTCCTCCGCCAGCACCCCCGCCAGCGAGTCGGCGTAGCGGGCGAGGATCTGCCGCTCGCGAGCCAGCAGCGCCGGGCTCGTGGCGATGACGCGCGAGATGGCGAGCAGCGCCTGCTGCGCCTCGGGGTCGTCGGTGGCGAGCAGCCCCCGGGGCGTCGTGACGAACGCGGCGAAGGCGTCCAGCACGGACGTGCCGCGGGGGCGGCTGCGGACGGCGTCGAGCAGCTCCTGCTCGAAGGCCTCCATGCCGTGGTAGACGAGGTCTTCCTTGGTGGCGAAGTAGTTGAAGACCGTGGCCTCGGAGACGTCCGCCGCCCGGGCGATCTCCGCCACGCTCACCGCCTCGAAGCCGCGCTCGGCGAACAACCGACGGGCCGTTGCGGCCAGCAGCTGTCTGGTGCGCGCCTTCTTGCGCTCCCGCAACCCGAGCTCGACCGTCACGGCACCATCGTGGCAGGTCCTTCTTGACGCATCAAACTTGGTGTGTCTAGATTTTTTGTGTCGGTACAGAACCGTGTCGATACGAACAGGGAGGCGGGCATGACGGACACGATCCAGTCCTTCTTCGCCGAGTGGCCGCGCGCGGAGCAGGCAGGCGACGTCGCCCGGCTCGACCGGCTGCTGACCGACGACTTCGTCGGAACCGGGCCGCTGGGCTTCACGTTGCCGCGGCCGGCCTGGCTGGCGCGGTTCGGACAGGGTCTGCGGTACGACGGCTTCTCGGTGGAGGACCTGCAGCCCCACGAGCACGGGGACAGCGCCGTGGTGCTCGGCCGGCACCGCCAGACCGGGTCCTTCGGCGGCGCGCCGATCCCGCAGGTGCTGCAGGCGACGCACGTGCTCACCCGGGACGGTGCCGGCTGGCGGCTCGCGGCGGTGCACATGAGCTTCGTCGCGGGGACGCCGGGCGCGCCTCCCCTGCCGGCCGGAGCACGTGGTCGAGGACCGGCGGACGATGCCTGACCGCGAGGCCCCGGTGATGACGGCACGCCGGCGACGGCGGCAGGCCGCGGTCTTCCGCGTGGTGAACGTGCCGATGCGGCTGGTGCTCGGCCTGCCGTTCCGCACCCCGCTCAGCAGGCAGCTGATGCTGGTGCACCACGTCGGCCGCACGACGGGCCGGCACTACCGGCAGCCGGTCAGCTACGTGGCCGACGGTGCCGACCTGCTGACGCCGGGCGGCGGCCGGTGGACGAAGAACCTGCGTGACGGCGTCCCGGTGGTGCTCCACCTGCAGGGGCGTGACGTGACGGCGCGCCCCGAGCTGGTGGCCGACGTCGACGAGGTGGACCGGCTGCTCGGCGTGATGGCCCGGGCCAACCCGCGTCTGGAGCGCTTCGTACCGCTTCCCCGGGATGCCGACGGGCGGCTGGAGCGCGGGCCGCTGACGGGCGCGGTGCAGCACGGGTTCCGGGTGGTCCGCTGGCACCTGGAGGCCGGCACCTCGCCGTGAGGGCGGGGGTGGGTCCGTCGAGACGCCTCGCGCGGCGCACCGCCCCGGCCACCGCTTCGCTCAGGTCACCGCGCCCTCGGTCAGCCGAGCAGCGCCTTCCACACCCCCACGCCGATCACCCCGGCGACGATCGGTGCCACCACCGGCACCCACGCGTACCCCCAGTCCGAGCCGCCCTTGTGCTTCAGCGGCAGCAGCTGGTGCACGATGCGCGGCCCGAGGTCGCGCGCCGGGTTCAGCGCCGGGCCCGTGGGGCCGCCGAGCCCGGCGACCAGCGCCCACACCAGGAACCCGAGCGCCATGTGGGACACACCGGGCTCGTTCGTCGCGAACGGTGACTTCACGATCGCCACCGCGGAGAAGAACAGCACGAACGAGCCGAGCAGCTCGTTGGCGAACCCGTTGGACCGGCTGTGGACCGCGTTGATCGTGGAGAACGTCCCGAGGATGTCGTCCGGGTCGGTGGTGCGGTCGTAGTACGGCTTGTGGGTGGCGACGATCGCCAGCTGCCCGGCCATCGCCCCGAGCAGCTGCGCGCCGATGTACGCGGGGACCTGCGACCACGGGAACAGCCCCCACACCGCCAGGCCGATGGTGAACGCCGGGTTGATGTGATTGCCGCTCACCTTGCCGAACATCAGGGCCGGGATCATCACCCCGAACCCGTAGCCCATGGCGATCAGGCTCCAGCCGGCGCGGTACCCCTTCGAGCCCGTGAGGTGCACGTTCGCCACCGAGCCGTTGCCCAGGATGATCAGGATCGCCGTGCCGAGGAACTCCGCGACCAGCCGGGTCAACAGCGTGTAGTCGCCCATGGCGACAGCGTGGCAGAAGGCAGATCGGCGGTGCGGGCGAACTACGTGCGGCCCCGGTCAGAGCCGCGCCGGCACCCCCTCGGCGGCCGAGCGGGCCGCCTCCTCGACCCGTGCCGCGCGGGTGTCCGGGCGCCGCGCCGTCACGATCCAGGTGAGCACCAGCTTGCGCGCACCGGCACCGAACCCGTCCCAGTGCTCCCGCGCACCCGGGCGTGCGGCGAGCGCGGCCTCGAGGTCGGGCGGCACGACGAGCGCCTCGACGTCGTCCAGCAGCGCCCAGGACCCGTCGGCCTGCGCCGCCTCGATCACCGCGGCACCGGCGGGCGTCATCCGACCCGCCGCCAGCACCCGCGCCACCCGTTCCTTGGACAGCCGCGACCACCCGCTGCGCGGCTTGCGGTGGGTGACCCACAGCATCGAGGTGTCCGCGTCGATCGGCGCGTACTGGCCGTCGATCCAGCCGAACGCGAGCAGCTCCTCGATCAGCTCGTCGTAGGTCGGGGCGTCGCGGTCGGGACCGGGTCGCGGGCGCACCAGCCACACGCCGGACGACGAGGCGTGGTTCTCGACGAGCCAGGCGCGCAGCTGCGCCGCGGAGCTGACGGCGACGCGCGGCGCGTCCTTCATACCGGCCATGCGCGCATCCTCGCGCCGACCACCGACAGCCGAGAGCCGACAGGCGACAGGCGACAGGCGACAGGCGACAGGCGACAGGCGGGAAGAGCCGACTCGACAACAGCCCTGGTCAGTGACGCGACGGCCCACGGACGACGACGGTGCGACCCGCTCGGACGGACGCGCTGACGAGAGTCACCGGGTGACCCGTCGCCCCGTGCCGCGACGGGTGCTCGTCTGGACCGCCGTGCTCGTGGTGTGCGGAGCGTTCGGCGCCGGCGTGCCCGTCTGGACCGACGCCCGGTCGGCCGCGCGGTACCCCGTCACGGCTGACGACCTCGCCGCGGGGCGGGCAGCGCTCGCGGCACTTCCGGTGCGGCCCGCGTCGTCGTCGTCCGGGTACAGCCGCGAACAGTTCGGCCAGGCGTGGGCCGACGTCGACCGCAACGGCTGCGACACCCGCAACGACGTGCTGCGCCGGGACCTCACCGACGTGACGCTCAAGCCGGGGACGTCCGACTGCGTGGTCCTGTCGGGGACGCTGGCGGACCCGTACACCGGCTCGGTGGTCCGGTTCGAGCGCGGCGCGGGGTCGACGGCCGTGCAGATCGACCACCTCGTCGCGCTCTCCGACGCCTGGCGCACCGGCGCGCAGTCGTGGCCGGCCAGCCGCCGGGAACAGCTCGCCAACGACCCGGCCAACCTGCTCGCGGTCGACGGGCGCACCAACCAGGACAAGGGCGACGGCGACGCGGCCACCTGGCTGCCGCCCCAGCACGGCTACCGGTGCGTGTACGTGATGCGGCAGGTGCGGGTGAAGGCGGCCTACGGCCTGTGGGTCACTGCCGCCGAGCGCGACGCGATCGACCACCAGCTCGACCGGTGCGTCGTGGTGCACCGGTCGTGACGCGGGGCGTACCGGCCCGGCGGCCCGGTGCGTGGTGAGCTTCACCGGCTCCTCGGGGCCGCGCCGGTGGTCCAGGCGAACCGCGGCCTCAGGGGGTCGACGTCGCTCCGGCCGGTGCGACCACGTCGTCGCCGGTCAGGGTCACGTGCACCCCCGCCGGGACCACGTCCGCGGACGTGAGCGCCAGGCCCTTCGGCAGCCCGTTCACCGGCACCTGCAACCCGGTGAGCCCCTGACGGAGGGCTGCCGGCAGCGCCGTCGTCGGGATCGCCCGTCCGCCGAGCGTCACCTGGGTGGCGTCCACCAGCAGCCGGCCCGAGTCCACCCGCGGCGTCAGGTCCACGGCGAGGTCCAGGCCCAGCACCTTGCCGGTCGCCTTCATCGCCGCACCGTCGACGCTCAGCGTCACGTCGAGGCCGGTGCGCTGCGCCACCACCTGCTGCACGGTGGAGGTCGGCAGCACGCCGTCGGCGCTGACGTGCCGCGCGCGATGCGGTGCGGCCACCGCGACGTCCTGCGCGCTGACGTGCACGTCCGAGGCCGCGAGGCCCTGCAGCTGCGCACCGGCGAGCGCCACGTCGACCGTCCGCACCCGACCCTGGACCAGCTGCAGCAGGAACGGCGTCTGCTCGTGGACGGTCACCTGCGGGGTGCCGGACACCGTCACCGCCCGCGACACCGACGTGGCGATCCGCTGCTCGGCCACACCCTTGGCCACCCGGTCGCCCACCACCAGCACGACGGCGAGCAGGGCGAGCACCAGCACCGTCCCGAGCAGCCTGCGCACGCGTCCGCCTCCCGTCGCCCGTGGCCGCCGGGCGGCCGGTCCAGTGCCACGGTAGGGCGCCGCGGCCGTCGGTGCCCGCCGGGGGCGGCCTCGGCACCCGTCGGACTTCAGCCGGTCATCCGTCCATGTCGACTGTGGCGCTGCTCACAGCGGGCTCTTACGCTTGAGGTGGTGGCCGGGGGGTGCGCCGTAGGCGTCGTCCCCGAGCCGCACCGGGTCGAGCGGGACTGGGGTGACCACGATGGTGTGGGCGATAGTGCTGACGTTGGCGGTGGCCCCCGCGGCGATCTTCAGCCTGCTGGCGATGGCGATCCCCTCCGGACGTCCCGTTCCCGCGTGGCGGCTGCGCCTGGCCGACCGGTTGGAACGCGTGGCGCTGCGGCTGCGGCACCGGCACGCCATGCCGCCGGACCCGTTCCTGGCGCTGCGCGTGCAGGAGCGGCTGGGCGCGGTGGCCAACCACGTGCGCACGCTCGAGGAGGACACGACGGTCTACGCGCGGGCGGAGCGGATCATCGCGTCGCAGCTCGCGTACGACGAGCTCCTGGCGGAGGCGTGCTCGCTGGCGGGCGTCGAGGTGCAGCGGCACGCCAAGGGGGATCCGGCGGAGCGGTTCCGCGAGGAGGTCGAGCTCGCGTCCCGCGGCTGGACCTGGTGAGCCGGCGCTGGGCCTGGTGAGCCGGCGCTGGACGTGGTGAGCTGCTGCCCGACGCCGTGAGCCGGCGTCCGCCGGTCAGCCGGCGCGGACCGTCAGCGTGCTCGAGCCGTCCGGCAGGGGCCGCACCTCGATGCGGTCGGCGATCGACTGCTTGAGCGCCTCGACGTGCGACACCACGCCGACCACCCGGCCGCCGGCACGCAGCCGGCCCAGCTCGGCGAGCACCTGGTCCAGCACGTGCGGGTCGAGCGACCCGAAGCCTTCGTCGACGAACAGCGTTCCGAGGTCGATGCCACCCGCCTCGGCCGTCACCACGTCCGCCATGCCGAGCGCCAGGCAGAGGCTGACGTAGAACGTCTCCCCGCCGGACAGGGTGCGCGGGTCACGCGGCTGCTCGGTCAGGTGGTCCACCACTCGCATCGCGAGTCCGGTGGTCCGGGCGCGCACGTCCTCCCGCTCGTCGGACCGCACCAGCTCGTAGCGGCCGTCGGACATGACGCGGAGCCGCTCGTTGGCTGCGGCGACGACGTCCTCGAAGCGGCTCATCAGCACGTACGTCTGCAGCGAGAGCCTCTGGGCGTTGTCCCCGGCGCCGCCCGCCAGGGTCGCGAGCCGAGCCACCGGTGCCGCCTCGGCGATGCGGCCGGTCAGCGTGGTGGCGCGGCGCACGACCACCTCGCCGGCGGTGGCTGCTGCGGCGAGCCGCTCGGCAGCCACCTGCGCCGCCGCTCCCGCGGTGTCGGCGAGCTGCCGTGCGGCGGTCTCCGCCGCGGTGGCGGCCGGAACGTCCACGACCAGGTCGTCGGGCAGTGCGCCGAGCTCCGGCGCGTCGAGGGCGGCGGCGACCCGGGCGACGTCCGACCGGTAGGCCGTCACCTGCGCGTCGAGGTGCGCGACCTGGTCAGCGGGCAGCAGGGCTGCACGCGCCGCCGTGGCGTCCGGGAAGCCGGCGTCGTCGAGACCCCCTGCCAGCTCCTCCGCCCGGGTCGCCGCCGTGCGCCGCGCGACGCCCCGTAGCTCCAGCGCGTCGAGCAGCTGACGTGCCGCCTCGGCCCGCTCCACCAGTGCGGAGTGCCGCGCGGCCACCGTCGGGTGGTCCTCCCGTGCCGCCACCACCTCGGCCTCGGCGGTGTCGAGCGCCGCCCGGTCGGTGAGCAGGGTCGCCTCGGCGACCGCACGCCGGCCCGCCGCGTCGTCCCGCTGCTGCCGACGCAGCTGCGTCTCGGTGTCGAACCGGTCCAGCTCGGCGGCCAGCCGGACGGCGTCTGCGGCCGCCGTGTCGCAGTCCAGCAGCGCCGCGTGCGCCCGTGCGACGGCCGCCTCGGCGGACGCCCGGTCGGTCCCGGCCACCTGTGCCGTCAGCGTCGTCACGTTGCCGCGGAGCTCGCCGGCACGTCCGGCGAGGGCGGCGAGCAGTCGCTCCGCCTCGCGGCAGGCGTCCTCGGCAGCCTGCAGGTCCTCGGCCGACACGTGGCCCGCCGCGGTCGGCAGGGCCGGCGCCGGGTGGTCCGGCGAGCCGCACACCGGGCACGGTGCACCGTCGCGCAGGTCCGCGGCCAGCGAACCGGCCAGGTCGGCGATCCGCGCCGTGCGCGCAGCAGCGGCGGCATCGGCCAGCGACAGGGCCGTGCGGCCCGCGGCCTCGCGGTCCACCTCGACGCGCTCGAGCTCGGACTGCGCGGCTGCGAGCGCGAGCACCGCGTCGAGCGTGGTGCTCGCCGCGTCGCGGGCCGCGGTGCGCTCGCCTCGACGCGCCTCGAGCGCACGGGCGGCGTCCAGACCCTCCACCAGCGTCGCGCGCTCCGCCGGCCGCGCCGCCAGCCAGGCGTCGTGCACCCCCAGCTCCTGCGTCAGGTCGTCGAGCAGCTCCGCCGCCCGGTGCAGCTGGCGCCGACGTTCGGTCAGCCCCTCCTCGACCGTGACCAGTCGCTGCAGCCGGGCCGCGTTCTCGACCGCCGCACGCTGCTCGTCGCGCAGGTGCCGGACGAGCGGCTGCTCGGTCCCCTGGCCAGCCCCCTCGCCCCTGTCAGCCGCGGCGGCATCGTCCACGCCGGCGGGCACCAGTCCTGCCGGCGCCCCGTCGAGCGCGGCGCCCCACTCCTTCTCGGCCGCCTCGAGCGCCGCGCGCGCGGCTTCGTCGCCGAGCAGCAGCGGACGCACCGCCGCCGCCCGGCGGCCCTGCTCCAGCCGTTCGACGTCCTGCGCGTGCCGCTCGGCCAAGCCGTCGAGCACCGTGCGCTCGGCCCGCAGCCGCTCCCGCCGCCCCAGCAGGTCGGCCGTCGCCCGGGCCTCCTCCGCGGCGGCCCGCGCCTGCAGCCATGCGGCCTCGGCGGTCGTCAGCGCCGCAGCCGCAGCCGCCGACTCCACCTCGAGCACCCGTGCCCGAGCCGCCACCACGCCCGCGACCGCGGCCTCGTCCACCAGCACGGCGGCCGTCACGTCGTCCCGCAGGGCCGCCGCCTCGTCCTCGGCCAGCCGCGCCGCCCCGGCGAGGTGCGCCACGGCCTCACCGAGCTCGCCGCGGGCGGCCTCCACCGCCCGGTCCGCCTCGCAGCGCAGCTCGACCAGCCGCTCGGCCAGCCGCTGGTACACCTGGGTGCCGAAGATCTTCTGCAGCAGCCCGCGCCGGTCCTCCGGCTTGGCGCGCAGAAACCGGGCGAACTCCCCCTGCGGCAGCACGACGGTCTGCACGAACTGGGTCCGGTCCAGGCCGATCGCGCGCAGCACCTCGGCCCCGACCTCGTCGAGACGGTTCGCCATCGGGGTGCCGAGCGCGTCCAGCTCGTCGTCCGTCGCCGTCGAGGGCACGTCCGCCGGCAGCCGCCACAGCTTGGCGCTCGCCTGCTGCGTGGTGGTGCCGGCGCCGCGGCGCTTGGGCCGTTCGTACTGGGGTGTCCGGCGGATCCGGAACACCCCGGACGGCACCTCGAACACCAGGTCGACCAGGCTCTCCACGTCCGGCGCGGCGTGCGCGGAGCGGAGCCGGTCGTCCGACGCCTCGTCGGACGCGACCTTGCCGTAGAGGGCGAACACGATCGCGTCGATCAGCGTGGACTTGCCGGCGCCGGTGGGTCCCTCGAGCAGGAACAGGCCCGACGCGCCGAGCTCGGCGAGGTCGATGGTGTGCCGGCCGGCGAAGGGTCCGACGGCCTGCAGGACGAGGCGACGCAGGTGCATCAGGCGCTCCGCTCCGCGTCCGCGACGTCCTCGTAGGCCCGCCGCAGCACCGCCACCTCGGCCGGGGTCGGTGCGGTGCCGGTGACGCGGCGGACGAAGGCGTCCACCACCTCGAGCGGGTCGGCGGCGGCGGTGACCACGCGGGACGCCGTCGTGCGCGCCGCACCGTCGGCCGGGGCGTGCTGCACCACCAGCGCGTGCGGGAACCGGTCGCGTACCCGTCGGAACAGCTCCGGCGGCCGCGCGGCGTCCGTGACGGTCACGCGGACCCAGTCCTCCACGTGGGCCTCGCCACCCGCGCCGAGCAGCTGGTCGAGGGTGCCGGTGACGTCCGCCAGCCGCCGCGGCACCGGTGCGGGGACCAGCTCGGTCACCGGCTCGGCACCGGACAGGTCCACCAGCACCGACGACTTGGTGTGGTGCTGCTCGGAGAACGAGTACGCCAGCGGGGAGCCGGAGTACCGCAGCACCGTCCCGTCGACCCCGGACAGCCCCTGCGGCCCGTGCAGGTGACCCAGCGCCACGTAGTCCGTCCCGGCGAACACCCCGGCCGGCACCTGGTCCACCCCGCCGACGCGGATGTCCCGCTCCGACTCGCTCGGCTGCCCGCCGACGACGAACGCGTGCGCCATCACCACCGCCCGCCGCACCCCGCCCCGGCGCCGCGCCAGGTCGGCCCGCACCCGCCGCATCGCCGCGCTGGTCACCGCCTCGTGCGAGCGGGCCGGCAGCACCGGTGTGCCGCCCACCTCCTCGTCGGCCGACGCCAGGTCGCCCCGGGTCAGGTCCGGGTCCAGGTACGGCAACCCGTACACCAGGCCGTCCGCGACCTCCACCGGCTCGGCCAGAGTCGCCACGCGGGTGCGCAGCCGCACCTTCTCGCGCATGAGCGCCGCACCGAAGCCGAGCCGGGTCGCCGAGTCGTGGTTGCCGGACGTGAGCACCACCGTGGTCAGCTCCGAGAGCCGGGCCAGCGCGTCCGACAGCAGCGTGACCGCCTCGACCGGCGGGATCGCCCGGTCGTACACGTCCCCGGCGACCAGCAGGGCGTCCACCCGCTCGGCCCGCACCACGTCGACCAGGTGGTCCAGGGCGGCCGCCTGGTGGTCCAGCAGGTCGACGCCGTGCAGGGTGCGGCCCAGGTGCCAGTCGGAGGTGTGCAGCAGCCGCATGCGGCGACCGTAGCCGCGGCCACCGACACGGCTCGGCACCCACGCGGGGGGCAGAGCGGCGCCCCTTAGAGCGGGCTGATGACCTCGTCCGGGATCACGGCACCGAGCCCGACCACCGACAGCAGGTCCCGCAGCAGACCCCGGGAGTCGCGCAGCGACATCGGGATGCCGGCCTCGGCCGCCGCCATGTGCAGCTGCAGCACGAAGGCGATGCCGGACGAGTCGATGAACCGCAGGTCGTTCGCGTCGATCACCACGGGGAGCCCGTGCATCAGCGCCAGCCCCATCGTGTTGCTCGCCTGCTGCCGGAGCGCAGCGTCGATCTCACCGACCAGGTGCACCACCGTGCTGCCGTCCACCACCTCGACGCGGATGCTGTCCGTCGGGCCGTCGTCGATCAGCTCGTCGATGCTCACTGCTGCTCCTCGTGCCTACTGCTGCCGGTACGCCGGTGGACCGGGACAACGACAGTACGTCCTGCGGATGACCTCGTCATCCCCCGGCGACACGGGGGTGTCGCCGGCGCACAGTGGAACGCGAACCTCCGACATCGGGTTCCCGGAGGTTCGCTCCCGGTCATGCGGCCGCCATGATTGCACCTCGGGACGGCGCTCGGAAGGTCAAGTCCACACCTCACAGGCGCCGTCCAGGCTCGGCTTGCGCCCGAGCTCCGGGTCACGCCTCCGGCGCCGGGTCCGTCACGTCCGCGACCGTCGCGCCCAGCACGCGCACCAGCTCGGCGCCCTCGAGCGTCGCCGAGACGCCGTGCGCGCCCGCGCCGATCGACACGAGCCCGTGCACGCGCGCGTCGGCGATGACCGGCCAGGGGTGCAACGAGCCGAACGGTGTGATGGTGCCGCGCTCGTACCCGGTGACGTCCCGCGCGGTGGCGGCGTCCGGCATCGACAGCCGGTTCACACCCAGCAGCTCGCGCAGGCGGGGCCAGGCGATGGTGCGGTCGCCGGGCACCAGGACGAACAGGTAGTCGTCGTCACCACGGCGCACCACGATCGTCTTGACCACCTGCGACGGGTCGATGCCCCTGGCCGCGGCCGCCTCCGCCAGCGAGGAGACCCGACCGTGCCGCACCACCACGTGCGGGATGCCCGACGCCTGCAACGCCTCGACCGCCCGCCGCTCGCCCTCCGTCGTCTCCACGGACCCACGTTATGCGCGGGCGGTACGTGGGTGCCGCCTGGGAGAATGGCCCGTCGTGAGCGGTCCCGACGAGCACGAGCGCGGTGCGGAGCGTCCACGCCGACGTGGCGCCGGGCGTCCGGACCGGCACGCGGGCCAGGACGGGCGCCGCCACGGCGACCGGGACCGTGGGCAGCGCGACCGTCCCGACCAGCGCGGCGCCCGCCGCCGCGAGCGCGTCGCGCAGCTGCGCGCGCAGGTGGTGCTGCCGCCCGTCACGTACCCGGAGGAGCTGCCGGTCAGCGCCCGGCGGGCGGAGATCGCGGCGACCATCGCGGACCACCAGGTGGTGGTGGTCGCGGGGGAGACCGGCAGCGGCAAGACGACGCAGCTGCCCAAGATCCTGCTCGAGCTCGGTCGGGGTCGTGCCGGGCAGATCGGGCACACGCAGCCGCGGCGGATCGCGGCGCGCACCGTCGCCGAGCGGGTGGCCGACGAGCTGGGCGTCCCGCTCGGCGGCGTCGTCGGCTACCAGGTGCGGTTCACCGACGAGTCGAGCGACCACACCCTCGTCAAGGTGATGACCGACGGCATCCTGCTGGCGCAGATCCAGCGCGACCCGCAGCTGCTGGCCTACGACACGATCGTGGTGGACGAGGCCCACGAGCGGTCGCTGAACATCGACTTCATCCTCGGCTACCTGACGCGGCTGCTGCCGCAGCGGCCGGACCTGAAGCTCGTCATCACGTCCGCGACCATCGACTCGGAGCGGTTCGCGTCCCACTTCGCCGCGGCGGACGGCACGCCGGCGCCGATCGTCGAGGTCACGGGGCGCACGTACCCGGTGGAGCTGCGGTACCGGCCGCTGTCGCCGGACCGGGCGGCGGAGGAGTCCGCGCTCGGGGCCGGCGACGAGGACGACGACGACGGTGCGGACGACCGCACCGCCGCCGCCTCGAGGCGCACCGGTGCCGGGAGCGGTGCGGGCGGTGGGCGCCGCGGTGCCGGCCGGGGCAAGGGCTCGGCACCGGCCGCTGCCCGGCGTCCCCGCGCCGAGGCGAAGGACCTGGTCACGGGCATCGTCGAGGCGGTCGACGAGCTCATGTCCGCCGGACCGGGCGACGTGCTCGTCTTCCTCTCCGGCGAGCGGGAGATCCGCGACGCCGAGGACGGGCTGCGCGGGGCGCTCGGCCCGCGGGTGACCGATCCGCAGCACCCGCAGGCCGTCGAGCTGCTGCCGCTGTACGCCCGGCTGTCCGCCGCGGAGCAGCGACGCGTGTTCGAGCCGCACGGCAAGCGGCGCGTGATCCTGGCGACCAACGTCGCCGAGACGTCGCTGACGGTGCCGGGCGTCCGGTACGTGGTCGACCCGGGCACCGCCCGCATCTCGCGGTACTCGCAGGCGACCAAGGTGCAGCGGCTGCCCATCGAGCCGATCTCGCAGGCGTCCGCCAACCAGCGGTCCGGCCGCTCCGGCCGCGTGGCCCCGGGCATCGCGGTCCGGCTGTACTCCGCCGACGACCTGGCGTCCCGGCCGGAGTACACCGAGCCGGAGATCCTGCGCACGTCGCTGGCGTCGGTGATCCTGCAGATGATCGCCGTCGGCGTGGTCCGCACCCCCGACGAGGTGGCGCAGTTCCCCTTCGTCGACCCGCCGGACGTGCGCGCGGTCCGCGACGGCGTCGCCCTGCTGACCGAGCTCGGCGCGCTGTCCGCCGGCCCGGGCGGCACCCGGCTGACCGACACCGGCCGGGCGCTGGCCCAGCTGCCGATCGACCCGCGGCTGGCGCGGATGATCG
This sequence comes from Cellulomonas sp. 14-74-6, assembly GCA_002279095.1. GTDB lineage: Bacteria > Actinomycetota > Actinomycetes > Actinomycetales > Cellulomonadaceae > Cellulomonas. The sequence continues at coordinate 4,035 of NCKG01000003.1, read as the reverse complement.
TCGAGGCGGGCAGGCGCGACGTGGCCCGCGAGGTGGTCGTCATCGCGGCGGCGCTCTCCATCCAGGACCCGCGGGAGCGTCCGGCCGACCAGCGCGAGGTGGCCGACGCCCTGCACCGGCGGTTCGTCGACCCGTCGTCGGACCTGCTGACCTACCTCAACCTGTGGCAGTGGCTGCGCGAGCAGCGGCACGCGCTGAGCGGGTCGGCGTTCCGGCGGCTGGTGCGGTCCGAGCACCTGAACTACCTGCGCGTCCGCGAGTGGCAGGACGTCGTGACCCAGCTGCGGGACATGGTCAAGGCGCTCGGCATCGACGCGCGCGGCGGTCCGCGACCGGTCGGCGACGGGGTGCCGGGCGGTGCGAAGGACGGTGCGGGCGACGGCCGTGGCGCGCGGGGACGCGGCGGCGTGGTGCGGGACGGTGGCCGACGGCTGCCACCCGGTGCCGTGGTCGCGGAGCAGACGCCGACGGCGGGCTCGGCGTCCGAGGGCGGCGACGTGGCGGCTGCGAGCGCCGGCCGGTCCGCCACATCAGCAGCAGCCGACGTCGCGACCTCGTCCTCCGCCGCCGTCGAGGTCGTCGAGCGCACCACCTGGGCCTGGGACGGCGACCGCATCCACCTCGCGGTCCTCGCCGGCCTGCTGTCCCAGATCGGCATGCAGGAGGCCACGGAGGTGACCCCCGCCGCCCGCTCCGGTCGCAACGCCCCGCCGCAGGGCCGCGGTCGCCCCCGCCCGCGCAACGAGTACCTCGGCGCGCGCAACGCGCGGTTCGCCATCTTCCCCGGCTCCGGCCTGGCCCGCCGCCCCCCGGCGTGGGTGATGGCCGCCGAGCTCGTCGAGACGTCCCGCCTGTGGGCGCGCGACGTCGCGCGGATCCGCCCGGAGTGGGCCGAGGAGCTCGCCGGCCACCTGGTCCGGCGCAGCTACTCCGAACCCGCGTGGAGCACGCGGCAGGGCGCCGCGATGGTGACCGAGAAGGTGACGCTGTACGGCGTGCCGATCGTCACCGACCGGCGCATCCTGCTCGGCTCGGTCGACCGCGAGCAGGCACGTGAGCTGTTCATCCGGCACGCGCTGGTGCAGGGCGAGTGGACCACCCACCACACGTTCTTCCACGAGAACCGCCGGCTGCTGGCCGAGGCGCAGGCGCTCGAGGCCCGCGCCCGCCGCCGCGACCTGGTGGTGGACGACGACGTGCTGTTCGACTTCTACGACGAGCGCGTGCCGGACGACGTGGTCTCCGCGCGGCACTTCGACACCTGGTGGAAGGGCGCCCGGCGGTCCCAGCCGGAGCTGCTGGCGTTCACCCGCGACCTGCTGGTGGCGCCCGGTGCGCAGCAGATCGACGAGTCGGCGTTCCCCTCGAGGTGGCCGCAGGGTGACGTCAGCATGCCGCTGACCTACCAGTTCGAGCCCGGCACCGAGGCCGACGGCGTGACGGTGCACATCCCCCTGGTCACGCTCGCGCGGCTGCGTCCGGAGGGGTTCGACTGGATGGTGCCCGGCCTGCGCGCCGAGCTGGTCACGGCGACCATCCGCGCGCTTCCCAAGCCAGTGCGGGTGCAGCTGGTGCCGGCGCCGGACGTGGCGCGGGCTGTGGACGCCTGGATGGACGAGCACCTCGCGTCCTGGGAGGACACGGTGCGAGCCGGCGACGCGGCGCCGTCGTTCCACGAGGCCTTCGCGCAGGCCGTGCGCGCGATGCGGGACGTGGAGGTGCCGGCCGACGCGTTCGACGACGAGAAGCTCCCCGCCCACCTGCGGATGACGTTCCGCGTGGTGGACGCCGGTGGCGGCGTGCTCGACGAGGGCAAGGACCTGGTGGCGCTGCAGCGGCGGCTGGCCGGGGACGCGCAGGATGCGGTGTCGTCCGCTGTCCGGACGGCCGTGGCTGCCGCGCTCGCCGAGGCACGTGCCGGTACGGGGCAGCCGGACCGCGGCGGGCGGGCACGCGGTCGTGCGGGCGACGCCCGTGCCGGCCGGTCCGCGGCGGGGACGATCCCGCCCGTCGACGGCTCCGCCTCCGGGACCGCACCCGGCGGCGCCCGCGCCGCGACGACCGCCGGCGCCTCGACGTCCGGCCCGGGCCGGCCGGGCTCGTCCACCGACGGCCTGGCGACGCCACTGCCGGGCGGCGACCTGGAGCGCAGCGGCCTGCGCACGTGGCCCGACCTGCCGGACCGGGCCGGTGAACCCGCCGGCATGCTGCCGGACCAGGTGAGCACCACGGCCGTCGGCGGCGTCGTGGTGCGGGCGTGCCCGTCCCTCGTCGAGCTGCCCGGCACCCCGCCGTCCGTCGGGGTGCGGCTGCTCGCCGACGCGGGCGCCGTCCCCGGGGAGCACCGCCGCGGCCTGCGCCGGCTGCTGCTGCTCGACGTCGGGCTGGCGACCGCCCGGGTGTCGTCCCGCTGGACCGGCACGCAGGCGCTCGCGCTCGCAGCCTCCCCGTACCGGGACACGGCAGCCCTGGTCACGGACGTGCAGCTGGCGGCGATCGACCGGCTGATCACGCGGCACCTCGCTGCCACGGCCGCCGGTGCCGCACCGGAGGCAGCCGTCCGGGACGCCGCCGCGTACACGGCGCTGCGCACCGCGGTCCGCGACCGCCTGGAGGACGAGGTGCACCGGCTCGTCGGCGACCTCGTCGCCGTCCTCACCGCCTGGCGCGAGGTGCAGGCCGCGGTCCGCGCCTCGTCGTCACTCGCCCTGCTCGGCACCGCCCGGGACGTCCGCGACCAGGCCGACGCGCTCGTCCACGACGGGTTCGTCTCGCAGGTCGGCGCGGACCGCCTGCCCCAGCTGACGCGGTACCTGCGCGCCGCCGCGTACCGGCTGACCAAGGCGGCTGAGAACCCGCAGCGTGACGAGTCGCTGGCCGCCCAGGTGCGGGAGGTGCAGGGCCTGTACCGGGACACCGTCACCCGCACCGCCGGCCGACCGCCGGACGCGGTCCGGACGGCAGCGCTGGACGAGGTCCGCTGGATGCTCGAGGAGCTGCGCGTCAGCCTGTTCGCCCAGCAGCTCGGCACCCCGGTCCCGGTGTCCACCACCCGCATCCGCAAGGCGCTCGCCGCCATCGTGTGACCGACTCACGCACGGCCGACGGCCACGCCGCACGCCCCCAGCCGACGCCGGGCCGGCCGCCACCGCCCAGCCACCCACGGCCCCGTCGCCACCTGCGCGCCACCGGCTCGGACCGGCCACCGTGCCCCGCGTCGGTGGTCACCGGCAGACTCACGGGCATGGCTTCCACGGACGGCTCGGGCCGGTGCTTCGGTGACGGCGACCCCCTCCTGGCGCAGTACCACGACGAGGAGTGGGGCGTGCCGGTGCACGGCGAGCACGCGCTGTTCGAGCGCGTCGCGCTGGAGGGGTTCCAGTCGGGCCTGTCCTGGATCACCGTCCTGCGGAAGCGACCGGCGTTCCGGGCGGCGTTCGCCGACTTCGACGCCGAGGTGGTGGCGGGCTTCGGGGACGACGACGTCGCGCGGCTGATGGCCGACGCCGGCATCGTGCGCAACCGCGCCAAGATCGAGGCCACCATCGCCAACGCCCATGCGCTCCGGGCCCTGCACCAGCACGGCCGCACGCTGGACGAGGTGCTGTGGTCCCACGCCCCACAACCCACGGCCGAGAGCCGACGCCGGCCGCTGACCTGGGCGGACGTACCCGCCACCAGCCCGGAGTCCACCGCGCTGGCCAAGGAGCTGAAGCACCTCGGCTTCCGGTTCGTCGGACCCACCACGGCGTACGCGAGCATGCAGGCGTGCGGGGTGGTGGACGACCACCTCGCCGGCTGCCCGGTGGCCGTCGCGCGGGATGCCGGGGACCCCGTCGGGGCGGCGCCCCGGGGGTGGTGACGTCCACCCTGAGAGACGCGCGTCACGGTCCGTCCGACGCGATGAGCAGCTCCCCGAAATCGGACACGTCGGGGCTAGTGCCCTGCGTGGTTAGTTGATTGACAGTTGGTGGGTTGGGATCATGGGGCATGGCGAATCGTGCTGCCCCGGGGTTGGTGATCAGCGATGCGGAC
>NCKG01000002.1:0-19604 GCA_002279095.1 Cellulomonas sp. 14-74-6 | reverse complement strand
AACACCGTCTCCGGCGACATCACGGTGCTGCGCCGCGACGCCGCCGAGGCTCCGGTGTCGTTCACCTCCGATGGAGAGGACCTGCTGTGAGCCCCGCGGTCTTCTCCCACGGCGATCTGCGCCTGTACCTGCTCGCTCTGCTGGCTGAATCGCCGCAGCACGGGTACGGCATCATCCAGGCGCTGACCGACCGCACGGGGGGCACGTACACGCCCAGCGCCGGCACGATCTACCCCCGCCTCGCGAAGCTCGAGGAGGAGGGCCTCGTCACCAAGACCGTCGACGGCCGCACCACGATCTACGCGATCACCGAGGCCGGCCGCGCCGAGCTCGCCGCCCGCGAGGGCGACCTGCAGGGGATCGAGGCGGGGCTCAACGACTCCGTGCGCCTCATCGCGAACGAGGTGCGCCAGAGCGTGCAGGAGGCCATGAAGAGCCTCCGCGCGGATCTGGCCGCCGCCGCCCGCGAGGAGCAGAGCGGCGCCGCGTCCTCGTCGTCGTCCTACCGGGAGGCCTCGGCGCGCGCCGACGAACGGATCGCCAGCCGCGAGGAGCTGCGCCGCGCCGATGCCTCGATCAATGAGTTCCGCGCCAGGGTGCGGGCCGACCTGCGCACGCACGTCGCGAAGGGCGGCCTGCTGCCCGCCCAGATCGTGAGCGAGCTCGACACGGCGCTCGACGTACTGGCGATGACGAGGCCGCCGCAAGCCCGCTGAGTGCAGCAGCGGCCCGGCGGCCCGGCGGCGGGCGCCGGGCCGCGGCCGTTCGGCGGCCGGTCCGTCCTGGGCCGCCCCGCACCCCTCAGGCCGCAGCTGCTGCCGGCGCCTCGTCCGGCACGCTGCGCCGCTGTGCCCGCTGACCGTGCATCAGCAGGGCGGACACCAGCCCGAGCGCGAACACCGCGACCGCCAGCAGCATCGTCTCCGCCACGGCGGTGGCGAAACCGCGGTGCACGGCCTGGAGGGCAGCGGCCTTGATCTGGTCGGCGACGGCCGGCGGCACCGACGACGGCAGCTGCGGGGCGGAGGCGGACCCGGACGAGAACGCGGACCCCGACAGGCGCGAGAACCGGTCCAGGAACTGGCCGCGCACGGCGTCCGGGAGCGACGCCGCGGCGTCCTTCGCCGCCGCCGGCACCGTGTGACCGAGCCGGGACGTCAGCATCGCGACGATCGCCGCGGAGCCGATCACGCCGCCGATCTGGCGGTTGGTGTTGAACGCGCCCGCACCCGCGCCCGCCGTCCGGTGGTCCAGCCCGCTGGTCGCCAGGTTGGCGAGCGGGGAGAACACACAGGACGTGCCGAGCCCGAAGAACGCCATCGGGAGCAGCAACCGCCACGGTGACGCGTCCGGGTCGATCCAGCGCGACACCCAGGCGATCGAGACGATGAACATCACGAAGCCGAAGGTGACCACCCACTTCGGCGGGATGCGGTCGGAGAGCCGACCGGCGATCGGCGCCACCACGCCGGACACCAGCGAGGACGGCAGCCCGACCAGCGCCGCGTGCAGCGGTGAGAGGCCCGCGACCTCCTGCAGGAACAGCGTGAACGGGAAGAAGATCCCGATCATCGCGAAGCCGACCGCCGCACCGGAGACGTTGGCCAGCAGGAAGTTCCGGTTCCGGAAGAGCCGCATCGGCAGCAGCGCCTCCTCGCCCCGCCGCACCTGCAGCCAGCCGAACACCAGCAGCACCGCGACGCCGACGCCGATCACGCCCCAGACGGTGATCGGTCCGCGGATGGTGCCCCAGCTGTACGTCGACCCCTCCTGCAGGCCGAAGACCAGCAGGAACATCCCGCCGACCGACATCACCATGCCAAGCAGGTCCACCGAGCGCACGTGCCGCTCGAGCGACGGCAGACGCGTGAGGGCGAACCACAGGGCGACCAGCCCGACCGGCACGTTGACGTAGAAGATCCACTCCCAGCCGACCGACTCCACCAGGATCCCGCCGAGCAGCGGACCGGTGATCGTGGCGACACCGGCCACCGAGCCCCAGATCCCGAGCGCCGCGCCGCGCTGCTGCGGCGGGAACACCCGGGTGATCATCGACATGGTCTGGGGCGTCATCAGCGCGCCGCCGATGCCCTGCACCGCGCGGGCGGCGATCAGCAGGCCGACGGACCCCGACAGGCCGCTCGCCAGGGAGGACAGCGTGAACACCACGAGGCCGGCGATGAACACCGGCTTGGGGCCGAAGGTGTCGCCCATCCGACCGGTGACCAGCAGGAGCACGGCGAAGGTCAGCAGGTAGGCGCTGTTCACCCACCCGACGGTGGTCAGGTCGGCGCCGAACGACTTCACCAGCGTCGGCACGGCGATGTTCACGATCGTCGTGTCGACCATGATCATGAAGAAGCCGAGGCACAGTGCCGGCAGGATGCTCCACGGACTGCGCCCGTGCAGGTCGACGAGCGCGCGTGGCGCGGTGGTGGACTGCCCGTTGCGGGACATGGGACCTTCCTCAGGGGCTGGCTGGGGCTAGTGAGCAGCATGCGGCACGCCACCGACAGAGCCGGTGCGTGCCAGGCAGAGGTCCGACTCCCAGGGCTCGGGGTCGGCTTCGAGACGGGCGACGACGTCGTCGAGCCAGGCGATCTCCGCGGCGAGCATCGCCCGCTCGTGGTCGACGTCGAGGACGAACCGCAGCGGCAGCTCACGCTCCGTGCGCAGGTGGGTGAGCGTCGACGTCGTGGACGCGTGCGCCGCGGCGAGCCGCTCCCGCCGCGCCGCGAGCGCGGCGAGGGCCTGGTCCCGTGGCAGGTGCGGCGCTTCCGCGAGGCCGACGGCGAACGGCGGGTACGTCCGCTCGTCGTCCGCCAGCAGGCCGGTGAGCCGCGGGATCAGCGCCGCCGTGCCCGCGTCCGTGGCGCGGTACGTCGTCCGCTCCGGGCGCCGGCCCTGCCGCTCCGTCCCCACCGCCTCGGCGAGACCGTCGGCGACCAGGCGTTCCACCGCGTGGTAGACGGCACCGACGGTCACCCGGGTCAGACGGGTCTCCGCGCGCTGCTCGAGCGTCCGGAACACCTCGTACGGGTGCATCGGCTCCTCGTGCAGCAGCGCGAGCGTCATGACGGCGACGACCGACAGCTGCGGCATCAGCGCTCCCCTCGGTATGTTCCCTACGGAATAGTCCGTGGAAACCATAAGGGGATGCCGCAGCGCGCGGCAAGCGCACGACCAGACGGGCGGTGCCGGGCCCTCCCCCGGCACCGCCCGTCTGCGTGCGGCCGTCCTCCGCCGCGACTACCGCCTGGTGACGGTGACCGCCGTCTGCACCACGGCGGTGGCCCGGTAGCCCAGGCTGACGGACCCGCCGGGGGTCGGCGGGGCGGTGGTGATCGCCCACTCCGTCCCGGACGCCGCCGTGATGTTCACGCCGCTTGTGCCGTCACGGTTCTCGGCGCCGGACGACAGGGGCGCACCGGCGGACCCGCCGAGGGTGCCGTAGGAGAACCACTGACCCTCGGTGGTACCCGTCTGGATCCAGATCTCGAACGAGCTGGCCGGACCGTGGCCCCAGGCCTGCGCCTGGTCGTAGTCCACGACGAGCCAGTGGTCCGTCCCGTCGGACAGCGTGCCCACCCGGATGGCGCCGCCACCGGTGGCCGGGTCGAGCGACAGGTCCGTCCAGTACGGCGCCAGCACGTTGTTCGGCCTGGCCGGGTCGGGGAACGTCTGGGTGTTGCAGCAGTCGTTGTCCTCGGCCGTCCCGCCGCCGACGACGACGTACCCGTTGGAGTCGATGCCGATCCGGGTGTACGTCTCCCCGCCGTACCGGAACGCCGGCACGTCGTAGTTGGTGATCGTCTCGTCACCGAACCCGGTGGCCGCCGGGATGCCGAAGGACGACAGCGGCAGGTACCCACCTGCAGGGCTGGCGCCGAGGCTGATGGACGTGATCGTCGGCGGCAGCGCCGGGCTCAGCGTGCCCGTCCAGCGCAGCCCCGACCTCGTGGCCGTCCCGGGCGCCGCCACCGAGGTGATCGGCAGACCGGGGGTCGAGGAGACCTCGACCGTCGTGGGTGCGGCCACGGCGGCGAAGTTCGTCGCCGTCACGGTGCAGTCGGTGCCGGCGCCACGGGCCACCGTCGTCGGGTCGCACGTCTGCGTCAGGTGGACCGCGGCGTCACCCGTGTCGACCACCAGGGGCAGCACCGCCGGCACCGCACCACCGCTGGTCAGCGTGATCTGGCCGCTGTGCCAGCCGTGCGCGGTGGCCGTGCCGTCCACCAGGATCCGCAGCCTCTGCGTCTGCCCCGGCCGCAGCGTGAACCGCGCCGGCTGCACGGTCACCTTCAGCCCGTCGGCGCCGGAGGCCGCCGCCGAGAACGCCAGGGTGCGTCCCGAGACGTTCTTCGCCGTGCGCGTGGTCAGCAGCGCCCCCGGCAGCGGGTTCACCGCGATGCTCGGCAGGTCCAGGTCCACGCGGTGCAGCGGGTCGGTGGCGCTGGCCGCCATGTCCTTCGCCGAGACGTCGAACGTCAACGTCGGCTGCACCGCCCGGTCCGCCCGGATGGAGCCCGCCCCGCGGTCGAACACCCCGGCCGGGCTGCCGTCGGCGTTGACCACCTGCTGCAGCGAGGAGGTCATCAGCGCCGACTTCACCTGTCCCGGCGTCCAGTCCGGGTGCGCCGCACGCACCAGGGCGGAGATGCCGGTGGCGTGCGGGCTGGACATCGAGGTGCCGGCGATCGCCTGGTACAGCTGGCCCTCCGGGCCGGCCGGGACGTCCACCGGTGTCGGGGTGTTCCCGGCGAGCACCTGGACGCCCGGCGCGGTGATGTCCGGCTTCAGGAAGTCGCCCACCGGCCCGCGAGAGCTGAAGCCGGCCATGACGTCACCGGTGGCGGGGGTCAGCGCGCCGGTCGCCCACGTCGCCGTGACGCCCGTGTGCGCCGCAAGGAAGGCGAGCAGCTCGTCGTTGGGCCCCTCGAGATGGATGGCCGGCAGGAAGTGGTTGTCGGTCTCGGTGTCCGAGGCCGTCGGGTTGTACAGCACCATGCCGGCCGCCCCGCCCTGGCTGGCGAAGTACCCCTTCTCGACGCGCCCACCGCCACCGCCGCCGCGCTCGCAGACCACCACCTTGCCGGTGAGCGACCCCGCGGCGAACGGCTTGAGGCAGTACTGGCCGCCGGTGTAGCCGGGCACGTCCGCGGCGAGCACCACCGGAGCGTCGGTGACACCCGTCGTCAGCGTGGCGCCCGGCTTGCTGTACGTCGCGCCGTCCGCGGCCGTCAGGCGCAGCACCGAGCCGAAAGCGCGGTCCGACGTGGACGCCCCGACGGTGGTCACCCAGGGACCGGCGTGGTTCGCGGTGCCGGCGGTGGGGCCGTCGTTCCCGGCGGACGCGTTCACGCTGATGCCGGCCTCGTAGGCGTCGAGGAACGCCAGCTCCACCGGGTCGGTGTACGCCGAGGTGCCGCCGGAGATCGAGTAGTTGATCACGTCGACCCCGTCCAGGATCGCCTGCTGCACCGCCGCCACCGAGTCGGACTGGTAGCAGCCCGCCACGGCGCACACCTTGTACGCGATCACCGACGCACCCGGCGCCATGCCGGCCACCGGCCCGCGGTCCGTGCCGAGCAGCGGCGCACTGGCGACGTAGCTGCCCGCCGCCGTCGTGGCGGTGTGCGTGCCGTGCCCGTCGGCGTCGCGCACCGAGCACGCGGTCGCCGAGCAGTACTCGTCCTTGCCGATCGCGCCCTGGGCCCGGGCCGTGTCGAGGAAGGCGTACGCGCCGATCAGCTTGTCGTTGCAGGTGAACGCCGCACCGAGCGCCGGGTCGCTGCCGTCGCCGAACTGGCACGCCCACGGGCCGCCGGCCGGCTTGGGCAGCCCGACGTCGGTCAGCATCGGGTGCTCGGGCCAGATGCCGGTGTCCAGCACGCCGACGATGACTCCCTGACCGGCGTGGTCGCGGCCGCCGAGCGAGGGCCACACCTTCTCCGCGCCGACGAAGGCGGTGGTGCCGTTCTCGAGCGCACCCGTCGTCGGGGCCGCGGTGGTGGCGGCGAGCGCCGTCGTCGAGGCGGCGGAGCCCAGCTCCGTCTGCACGTGCTCGAGCGCGTCCTGCTGCACGGCCACCACGCCGGGGACCTGGAGCAGGTCCTTGGCACGGTTGGCCGGGAGCGTGACCGCCAGACCGCCGTACGCGAGGTTGTAGGTGCCGCGGACGATCGCGGACGGCACGGCGGCGCGCACGGCGGCCGAGGCCTTGTCCGCCTTGCCGCCCAGCAGGCGCAGGTACGACGAGACGTTCGAGTCGCCCGCGCGCAGCGCCTTGCCGGTCACCTCGGGGCTGGTCGCCGCGAAGCCCGCCACGTCGCCGGAGTAGGCGGCCGCCGCGTCGTAGTCGAGCTTGACCATGATCGTCGTGGGGGCGGTGTCCGTCCGGGCGAGCAGGGCGGGATCGCTCTGCGCGAGCCGCGCCCGGCTGGCCTTCGGGGTGTCGATCGGCGCCGACGACGGGGTCACCGCCGCCGCCGTGAAGCGGTTGGTGGGACCGGGGTCCGGCGGCGACGCCTGCGCCGGGACCGTGCCGAGCGCGGTCGCGACCGCAGCCCCCACCGCCACTGCCCACATTCGGGTCCCCGACCGTCGAGTCATCGACGCCCCCTCTGTCAGTCACCACAGGTGTTACACAGGTTGGCGGGAACCGTAACGGGTGCGGGGCCGCGCTGACCAGGCCTTGACCAGGACGGATCTCGGGCGCACACTCGCGCGCCCGTGTGCGGTGGGCGCACGCCGAACCGGGCCGGTGACAGGACGTGTGACAGCCGGGCGGTGACCGCCGACGGTGAGACGCCGGAGGGCGGGGACCCCACGGTCCCCGCCCTCCGCGGCCCTTCGGTGGCGCCTACGCCTCGATGCCCTCGAGCATCTCGGTGACGAGGGCCGCGACGGGCGACCGCTCCGACCGGGTCAGCGTGACGTGCGCGAACAGCGGGTGGCCCCTGAGCGCCTCGATCACGGCCGCAACGCCGTCGTGCCGACCGACCCGCAGGTTGTCCCGCTGCGCGACGTCGTGGGTGAGCACCACCCGCGAGCTCTGGCCGATCCGGGACAGGACGGTCAGCAGCACGTTGCGCTCGAGCGACTGGGCCTCGTCGACGATCACGAAGGCGTCGTGCAGCGAGCGGCCGCGGATGTGGGTCAGCGGCAGCACCTCGAGCAGGTCGCGGTCGAGCACCTCCTCGACCACCTCCTTGCTGACCAGGGCACCGAGGGTGTCGAACACCGCCTGTGCCCAGGGGTTCATCTTCTCGGCCTCGTTGCCCGGCAGGTAGCCGAGCTCCTGACCGCCCACCGCGTACAGCGGCCGGAACACCATCACCTTGCGGTGCTGCCGCCGCTCCAGCACCGCCTCGAGGCCGGCGCACAGCGCCAGCGCCGACTTGCCGGTGCCGGCGCGGCCGCCGAGCGACACGATGCCGATCTCCTCGTCCAGCAGCAGGTCGATGGCGATCCGCTGCTCGGCGCTGCGACCGTGCACGCCGAACACGTCCTGGTCACCGCGCACCAGCTGCACGTGCTTGTCGGCCGTCACGCGGCCGAGCGCCGAGCCCCGCGGGCTGTGCAGCACCAGGCCGGTGTGGCACGGCAGGTCGCGAGGGCCGTCGCCAGGAGCGAGCCCGTAGGTCAGGTCGATGTCCGCCAGCGCCAGGCTCTCGTCCTCCCACAGCCGCGACATCTGGTCCTCGGACAGGTCGAGGGCGTCCATGCCGGTCCAGCCGGAGTCCACCGCGAGCTCGTGCCGGTACTCCTCCGCCCGCAGCCCCATCGCCGAGGCCTTCACCCGCATCGGCAGGTCCTTGGACACGACCGTGACGTCGCACCCCTCCGCCGCCAGGTTGGCCGCCACCGCGAGGATCCGGGTGTCGTTGTCCCCCAGCCGGAACCCGGCCGGCAGCACCGTCGGGTCGATGTGGTTCAGCTCCACCCGCAGCGTGCCGCCTGCGTCGTTCACCGGCACCGGCGCATCGAGGCGGCCGTAGGTGATGCGCAGGTCGTCGAGCGCACGCAGGGCGCTGCGGGCGAAGTAGCCGAGCTCGGCGTGGTGGCGCTTGGCCTCGAGCTCAGTGATGACGACGACGGGCAGCACCACGTCGTGCTCGGCGAAGCGGGCGATGGCCTTGGGATCCGACAGCAGGACCGAGGTGTCCAGCACGTGGGTGCGGCGTCCGTCCCCTGCGGTCGTACCCGGCGCCGGGCTCGTGCTCGTACGGGGGGAGGTCGATCCGTTCTGCGCAGTGCTGACCACGGCAGGCTCCCTCCGGCGCATCAGCGCCGTGTCGGGCACCTCACGCCGACGTCCCCGCAGGGACCGCCGACGAGCGGCGACGGGGTGCGGTCGGCCGGCCTGGTTCGGGCCGGACCGGCCCTCCTCCGCGGAGCGGATGCTCCATGGGCTGGCCTCCCGGGGACGGCGGGAGCCGTCCACTGAGGCGACGCTAAGTCCGCCGGGACGCGACCTCGCGCCGCGACACGCCCCGCCCGCGCGGATCATCCGGTCGACGGCGAAGAGTTCACCTGGTCGTCACACGGACGTCGCCGTGCGTCTCCTACAGACCGAGCCGGCGCTCCCGCGCGGCGTACGAGCGCACCGCGCGCAGGAAGTCGACCTTGCGGAAGCTCGGCCAGTACGCCTCGCAGAAGTAGAACTCCGAGTGCGCGCTCTGCCACAGCAGGAACCCGCCCAGGCGCTGCTCGCCGGAGGTGCGGATCACCAGCTCGGGGTCGGGCTGGCCCTTGGTGTACAGGTGCGCCGCGATGTGCTGCACGTCGAAGTCGGCCGCCATGTCGTCCAGGCTCGCGCCCTTCGCGGCGTTCTCCCGCAGGTACGACCGGACGGCGTCGGCGATCTCGTGCCGCCCGCCGTAGCCGACCGCGACGTTGACGTGCAGGCCGACGACGCCCTCGGTGGCGGTCTCCGCGTCCTTGAGCGCCCGCGCCGTCTGCTCGGGCAGCAGGTCGAGCGCGCCCATCGCCTGCAGCCGCCACCGCCGGGTCGCCGCGAGGTTGCGCACCGCGTCCTCGATGATCTCCAGGAGCGGCCCCAGCTCCTCCGGGTCGCGGGACAGGTTGTCCGTGGACAGCATCCAGAGGGTGACCACCTCGACGCCGACGTCCTCGCTCCACTCGAGCAGCTCGGCGATCTTGTCCGCGCCGGCGCGATGGCCGGTGGCCGAGGACAGCCCGATGCTGCGGGCCCAGCGGCGGTTGCCGTCGAGGATCACGCCGACGTGGCGCGGCACACGGTCCCGCGGGAGGCTCGCGGCCAGACGGCGCTCGTAGAGCCCGTAGAGCGGGTGTGGCAGACGCACGCCGACGACTCCTCCGGGTCGGGGTGGTGGCGGGAGAGCACCCCCGCTCGGCACGGGATCACGGTACTCCGCCGCCCTCGTGCGGGCCGCTGCCGGAGGCCCCGGCGTCGACACCCCGAGCTACGTCCACGTAACCTACGGTGTCGTAGGTTCGTGTCAGCCAGCCGAGGAGACGCCGTGAGCTCGAGCCAGGTCCCCTCCACCGGGCACGGCATGCCGGACCCGTCGCAGGCGGCGCACCAGGTGGCCGAGGGACTGTCCCGGGTGGGTCAGACGATGGCGGACCAGGTCAAGCCGCGGCTGCGTGGGTGGATCCACGCCGGGGTCGCGCCGCTGGTGCTGGCGGCGGCGATCGTGCTCGTCGCCTTGTCGCCGACCCCCGCTGCACGGTGGTCGAACATCGTCTTCGGCGTGTCCGCCGTGCTGCTGTTCGGCACCAGCGCGGTGTACCACCGCGGCCACTGGTCGCCCCGGACGGCTGCCGTGCTGCGGCGGCTGGACCACACCAACATCTTCCTGATCATCGCCGGCACCTACACGCCGCTGGCCGTCCTGCTGCTGGACGCCCGGACGGCGCGGACCCTGCTGCTGGTGGTGTGGATCGGCGCCCTGATCGGCGTGCTGGGCCGGGTGTTCTGGCTGGGCGCACCGCGGTGGGTCTACGTGCCGATCTACCTCGCGCTCGGCTGGGTGGCCGTCGGGTTCATCCCGTCGTTCGGGCGCACGGGCGGTCCCGCCGTCGCGTGGCTGGTGATCGCCGGCGGCATCGCGTACACCGTCGGCGCGATCGTCTACGGCACCAAGCGGCCCGACCCGAGCCCGCGCTGGTTCGGTTTCCACGAGGTGTTCCACGCGCTGACCGTGCTGGCGTTCGCCAGCCACTACGCCGCCGTGTCGATCGCCACGTACCGCCTTCGCTAGCGGCGGGAGCGTCGCGCCGGAACAGGGGGCCGGCGCGACGGGCGCGGGGTCAGCGCGGGACGACGGCGTACCGGCGGTTGGCCAGCGACGGGTTGGCGGCTCGCACCTGGTCCAGCCGGTCCGCATCGAGGTCGACGGTGCGCAGCGCCGGCTTCTCGTCCATCTCGAGGCCCACGACACCGTCCGGGCCGACGACGATCGAGCGGCCGACCACACCCCTGCCGGCCTGGCCCACCGCCACCACGGCGCAGGTGTTCTCGATCGCCCGGGCGATCGCCAGCGCGCGCCAGTGCATGGCCTTGAGCGCTCCGTCCGCCCACGCCGCGGGCACCACGAGCACGTTCGCTCCCGCGTCCACCAGCCGCCGGGCCGACTCGGGGAACCGCAGGTCGTAGCACGTCAGCACGCCGAACCGCAGTCCCTGCAGCGACAGCACCAGGGGCGCCGCGTCGGCCGGGCCGGCCTCCAGCACGACCGACTCCCGCGCGCCGAACGCGTCGTACAGGTGCACCTTGCGGTACACGCCGACCAGCTCGCCCGCGCCGTCCACGGCGACCACCGCGTTGACGGCACGCGCCGGGTCGGCCGACGGCAGCAGGGTCCCGGCGATCACCGCGACGCCCGTCCGCGCCGCCTGCTCGCGCAGCAGGGTCACGAACGGCCCGTCGAGCGGTTCGGCGAGGTCGACGGCCACCGCTCGAGGGTCGAAGGCGCTGGTGTACTCGGGCAGCACCAGCACGTCGGCCCGGGCGTAGGAGGCCGTGCGGAACGCGTCGCGGACCGCTTCCCGGTTCGCCGCCCGGTCGGTGCCGGTGCTCAGCTGACCGAGCGTCACCCGCACCGCGGGACGCTCCGGCGGGACGGGATGGGCGGCCATGCGGACCTCCTGTGCGGGGTGGGCTGCGGGCTGAGGGCGGCGGTACCCGACGACTGCGTCAGCCGGCGGTCGGCGGGGCGCCGCGCCCGGTCGGTCCGGCGCTCGGCGCGTCGGTACGGTCGTCCGTCGGCTCGGCGATCGACGACGTCGGCGGGTCGCCGGGGACGGGGGTCGTGCCCGGTGCGTCGAGGCGGGCGCTGTTGCGCTCCATCCGGCGCATGCCGCGCACCAACGAGATCGCCAGGCCGATCACCACCACCGCGAGCGCGAAGGTGAACAGGAAGCCCGCCAGACCGGGTGTGCCGCCGCCCGCCGGGTTGTCGTCCAGGTTGCCCACCGGTCCCGGCGCCGGCGTCGCGGCGGTCACCACCCACACCGCCAGTCCTGTCATCGCGCTCATCGGCCCTCCACCAGCCCCCGCACGCCCGCGAACAGGTCGTCCTCGGGCAGCTCGACCGGGACGCGCGTCTCGGCGAGCTCGAACTCCTCCCACGGCCACACGCGGCGCTCCAGGTCACGGGGCGCGGCGAAGAACCACCCCTCGGGGTCGATCTGGGTCGCGTGCGCCCGCAGGGCGGCGTCGCGGCGGTCGAACCAGTCGGCGCAGGCGACGCGCGTGGTGACCGGTCGCTCCGGGATCTCGCGGGCGGCGCGGGAGTCGATCCAGTCGCCGAACGGGCTCTCCAGCCCGGCCGCAGTCAGCGCGTCGTGCACGGCACGCATGCGGGACAGGGAGAAACCGTGGTCGTAGTAGAGCTTGCGCACCGACCACGGCTCGCCGGTGCCGCGGTAGCGCTCGGGATCGGCGGCGGCCGCGAACGCCTCCACGCTGACCCGGTGGCACATCACGTGGTCCGGGTGGGGGTAGCCGCCGGTCTCGTCGTACGTCGTCATGACGTGCGGACGGAACTCGCGCACCAGG
The DNA here is from genome assembly GCA_002279095.1 of Cellulomonas sp. 14-74-6. Classification (GTDB taxonomy): domain Bacteria; phylum Actinomycetota; class Actinomycetes; order Actinomycetales; family Cellulomonadaceae; genus Cellulomonas. Next base: position 7,555 of record NCKG01000002.1, on the reverse strand, counting down.
GCGACCAGCGGTGCCGCGGCGACCTCGAGCGGCTGCAGCGCGAAGCAGCCCTCCGGCAGGGGGGGCAGCGGGTCCCCCTCGGGCAGACCGGAGTCGACGAAGCCGAGCCAGGTCTGACGGACGCGGAGGGCAGCGGCGGCGGCGGCCATCTCCTCGCGGCGCACCGCGCGCATGTCGTCGAGGTCGGTGATCTCGCGGCCGTAGCGGGGGTTCAGCACGTCGCCGCGCTCACCGCCCGTGCAGCTGACGACGAGCACGTCCACACCCTCGTCCACGTAGCGCGCCAGCGTCGCAGCGCCCTTGCTGGACTCGTCGTCGGGGTGCGCGTGCACCGCCATCAGCCGCAGTCGCTCGTCAGCCACCGGACCTCCCCTGCTCGCTGCGTACCGCACCCCGGGAGCCCGGGGTGCCGCGTCCCTGCTGCCTCGGACGCCGCCGGGCCGAGCCCGACGAGTGACAATGATCGCGCACGTCGCCCCGCCACCCGCAGGCCGCCGCCCGGAACGGCTGCGGACGTGACCCCGACCATCGCAGGAGCCGCCCCGTGACCACCGTCCCGACCCGCCCGCCGGCGGGCCGCTACGGCCCCGAGCCGACCAGCGGCCGACGCCTCTGGGCACGCATCGGCCTGGCGGCACTCGTCGTGGCGACCCTCGCCGTCCTCGCGTGGCTCGGCTGGGGCGTGTTCCGCGACCCCGTGCAGTGGCGCGACGTGGGGTTCCGCGCGGACGGCGCCTCGTCGATCGAGGTGACGTTCGACGTCACCAAGGCGCCCACGGCCACCGTCAGCTGCCGCGTGGTGGGGCTGTCGAAGTCGTTCGGGCACGTCGGCGTGAAGGACGTGACCGTGGGACCGGCCAGCACGGGGACCGTGCGCGTCACGGTGACCATGCCGACCGCCGAGGCGGCGGTGAGCGGCACGGTCACCGGGTGCGACGTCGTGACGTCCTGACACCGGCGTCGGGTAGCCCGCCAGGACGCGGGCGGACGTCAGAACGGGCGCGCGGCGACGATCTCCACGCCGATGTCGCGGCCGTTCGGCGCGGTGTAGGACGTGCTGTCACCGACCTTGCGGCCGTTGATCGCGGCACCCAGGGGTGACGTCGGCGAGAAGACGTCCACGTCGGCCGAGCCCGCGATCTCGCGCGAGCCCAGCAGGAACGTCATCTCGTCACCGGCGACCGTCGCGGTCACCAGCATGCCGGGCTCCACCACGCCGTCGTCGGACGGGGTGCCGATGTGCACGTGCGCGAGCTTGGCCTTCAGCTCGCGGATGCGCGCCTCCTGCTTCGCCTGCTCCTCGCGGGCGGCGTGGTAGCCACCGTTCTCCTTGAGGTCGCCCTCGTCGCGCGCCTTGGCGATCTTGTCGACGATGTCGCGGCGCCCCTCGCCCTCGAGGTGGGCGAGCTCGGCCGTGAGCCGGTCGTAGGCCTCCTGCGTCAGCCACGTGGCCTCGGTCGTCTCGGTCACGATCGCTCCTTCCATGCAGTTCACGTGCGTCCTCGTCGGGCGTACCGGTCGGCGAGCGGGGTGATGACCCCGCTGACACCTGCTCGGGCACGGCGCGACGACGGACGCGACGGTCGGGGTGCCGGCCCGGCGATCGGCGGACGACGGCGACCCGGAGCCGGTGTGCGACGGGCCGCCGGTCCCCTCGCGGGGTCGGCGTAAACGGTCATCCTACCCGGCGATCCCGGAAGGGCCCGGTGAGGCGGTTCAGTCGAGCGCGACCGTGCCCTGGATACCGAGCACCGTGTCGCCGCCCACCCACACCTGCTCGCCGTCCCGCTCGACGCGGATCAGCCCGCGCCGGCCCAGGACGGTCCCTTGCCGGATGGTGAACCGCGCCGGGACCAGCGCGGCGGACGTGAGCCACTGCCCGAGCCCGGCGGCGAGGCTGCCGGTCACCGGGTCCTCCTGCACGCCGACCCCGGGATGGAAGGCGCGGACCTCGACGTCCGCCGATCCCCCGGCAGGGTGCGGGGCGACCAGGCCGACGGCCTGCTCGCCGATCAGGTCCCGGTCCGCCCGGGCGTCGAGCACGTCCTGCGCGGTGGCCAGCAGCAGCGCCGCCCAGCCGGGACCGTTGTCCACCCACTGCGCGGCCTGCACCCGGTCTGCCGGCACACCGACCGCCCTGGTCAGCCGCTCGCGGGTCGCGTCGTCCACCGGTCCGCTGCGCCGCAGCGGCGGTGCCGCGAACGCCGCCCGGCCCGGCACCGTGGCGTCGAGCCGGATCCGCACGAGCCCCACCGCGCACTCCTGCACCACCGTGCCGGGGTTCGCGGGGACGCCACCGGCCGCCAGCCACGCACGGGCGGAGCCGAGGGTCGGATGGCCGGCGAACGGCAGCTCACCGCCGGGGGTGAAGACGCGCAGGCGGTAGTCGGCACCGGCCTGGGTGGGTGGGAGCAGGAACGTCGTCTCGGACAGGTTGGTCCACCGGGCGAACGCCTGCATCCTCGACTCGTCCAGGCCGGCGGCGTCGTGCACCACCGCGACCGGGTTGCCGAGCGTGAGGGTGTCGGTGAACACGTCGACCTGGCTGAAGCGCACGGGTCCCTCCTCGCGGGGTCAGTCGGACAGCCGGTAGCCGGTGTCGCGCAGGCGGCGCACCAGCTGGGAGCAGTGCTCGGGGCCCTTCGTCTCCACGTGCACCTCGATCGCCACCTCGTCGAACGCCAGGTCGCCACCCGTGCGTGCGTGGGCGACGTCCATCACGTTGCCACCGAGGGCCGCCACGTCCCGCAGCACGCCCGCGAGCGCACCCGGGGTGTCGGAGATGCGGATGCGCAGCTGCAGGAACCGGCCGGCGGAGGCGAGGCCGTGCCGGACCACCCGCATCAGGACGAGGGGGTCGATGTTGCCGCCGGAGAGCACGGCCACCACGGGTCCACGCCCGGCGAAGTCGCCACCCGCCGCCATCAGCGCCGCCACGGAGGCCGCACCGGACGGCTCGACGATCAGCTTGGCGCGCTCCGCCACCAGCAGGAGGGCCCGGGACAGGTCCTCCTCCGAGACGGTGCGGACCGGCACGTGGTGGGTGGACAGCACCTCGAACGGCACCGCGCCCGGCATCCCGATCGCGATGCCGTCGGCCATCGTGCGCAGCTCGGGGGCCTTGACCGGGTGGCCCGCGGCGAGCGAGGTCGGGTAGGCGGCGGCCCGGGCGGCCTGGACGCCGACCACGCGCACGTCCGGCCGCTCGTCGAGCGCGGCCGTGATGCCGGCAGCCAGTCCCCCGCCGCCGACCGGCACGACGATGGTCGCGACGTCCGGCACCTGCTCGAGGATCTCCAACCCGATGGTGCCCTGGCCGGCGTCGATGTCCGGGTGGTCGAACGGGTGGATCAGCACGGCGCCGGTCGCCTCGGAGTGGGCGACGGCGGACAGCAGCGCCTCGTCGACGCTGGCGCCGACCAGCTCGACGTGGGCGCCGTACTGGCGGGTCGCGGCGATCTTGGGCAGCGCCGCGTCGACGGGCATGAAGACGACGGCCTTGATCCCCAGGAGCGAGGCGGCGAGTGCGACGCCCTGGGCGTGGTTGCCGGCGCTGGCGGCGACGACACCGCGGGCCTTCTCGTCGTCGGACAGGCGCGACATGCGCGTGTAGGCGCCGCGGATCTTGAAGGAGCCGGCGCGCTGCAGGTTCTCGCACTTGAGCCAGACGTCGGTGCCCGCGATCGCCGTCAGCGCGCGGCTGTACTGGACCGGGGTGCGGTCGGCGACCCCCTCGAGCAGCTGTGCGGCGGCGCGGACGTCGGCCGGCCCGATCACCGACCCACGCCCGCAGCGTCGAGCGCCTGCGCCAGGTCCGCGACCAGGTCGTCCACGTCCTCGATACCGACCGACAGGCGCACCAGGTCGTCCGGGACCTCCACCGCGGTGCCGGCCCCCGAGCCGTGCGTCATCCGGGCCGGGTGCTCGATCAGCGACTCGACGCCGCCGAGCGACTCGGCGAGCGTGAACAGCTGCGTGGCGCCGCAGACCGCGACCGCGCTGTCCGCGGAGCCGGTGCGGAACGAGACCATACCGCCGAACCCGCGCATCTGGCGGGCGGCCACCTCGTGACCGGGATGGGACTCCAGCCCCGGGTACAGGACCTGCGCGACGCCGGCCCGCTGCTGGAGGAAGGCCGCGACGGCGCCCGCGTTGGCCAGGTGCCGGTCCATCCGCACGGCCAGGGTGCGCAGCCCGCGCAGGGTCAGCCACGCGTCGAACGGTCCCGCGACCGCTCCGGACGAGTTCTGGTGGAACGCCACCGCGTCGCGCACGTTCGTCGTCCCCGTCGGCCCTTCCAGGCCCACCGGCAGCTGCGCACCGTCGGCCACCACCAGCGCACCGCCCACCACGTCGGAGTGGCCGCCGATGTACTTGGTGGTCGAGTGCACGACGACGTCCGCACCCAGCGCGATCGGCTGCTGCAGGTACGGCGTGGCGAACGTGTTGTCCACCGCCAGCAGCGCCCCCGCGGCCCGGGCGTGCGCCGCGATCGCGGCGATGTCCGCGATGCCGAGCAGCGGGTTGGTCGGCGTCTCCACCCAGACCAGCTTGGTCCGACCGGGCTGGATCGCGTCGAGCACCGCATCGGGGTTCGACAGGTCGACCGGTGTGTGCTCGATCCCCCACGGCCCGAAGACCCGCGCGACCAGGCGGTACGTGCCGCCGTAGGCGTCGTTGGGCACGATCACGTGGTCGCCCGGGCGCAGCACCGCGCGCAGCAGCGTGTCCTCCGCGGCGAGGCCGGAGGAGAACGCGAAGCCCGCGGCACCGCCCTCGACGGCCGCGAGGGCCGCCTCGAGCGCCGCACGGGTCGGGTTGCCGGACCGGGAGTACTCCCAGCCGCCGCGCAGCCCGCCGACGCCGTCCTGCTTGTAGGTGGACACCTGGTAGATCGGGGGCACCACCGCACCGGTGGCGGGGTCCGCCTCCTGTCCGGAATGGATGGCGCGGGTGGCGAAGCCCTGGTCGTCGGTCACGGGGTCAGGCTAGGCCGTCGGACCGACGGCGCCCCAGCCCGGCGGACCGACGGCGCCCCAGCCCGGCGGACCGCGCCGCCGCGAGCGCGGAACACCCGGGCGCGGGGGCCGGTTGAACGGGCTGGAAAGGAGCAACACATGAGCTGGCTGTTCGGATCCGCGCTGCGCACGACGATGGTGGAGCGCACCGATGCGCTGCCCGGGCGGGACGTCCCGGCGTTCGACGTGCCGACGACCCACACGGTGCTCGGCACCGCGCTGGCCGGCCCCTGGCCGGAGGGCACGCGGGTGCTGTACCTGGCGTCGGGCTGCTTCTGGGGCGCCGAGAAGGCCGCCTGGCAGCTGCCCGGCGTGGTGACCACCGCAGTCGGGTACATGGGCGGGTACACGCCCAACCCGACGTACGAGGAGGTGTGCACCGGCCGCACCGGGCACGCCGAGACGGTGCTGGTCGCCTACGACCCCGCGCGGCTGAGCGACGTCGACCTGCTGCGGCACTTCTGGGAGGAGCACGACCCCACCCAGGGCTTCCGGCAGGGCAACGACGTCGGCACCCAGTACCGGTCGGCCGTCTACACCACGACGCCCGAGCAGCAGGCGGCGGCGCTCGCGACGCGCACGGAGTTCGCGCCGCGGCTGCGGGCGAACGGGTACGGGGACATCACGACGGAGATCCGACCGGCCGCGGACGCCGGACCGTTCTTCTACGCCGAGGGGTACCACCAGCAGTACCTGGACAAGAACCCGGCCGGGTACTGCCCCATCAACTCGACCGGGGTGGCCTGCCCAGTGCCGACGGGCACCTGACCGGACGCCGGTCGTCCTCGCCGGTGCGGGGACGACCGGCGCGGCGCCGACCTCCGCGGCCTGCCGACCCTCAGCCCGTCAGCGCGCGACGACGGACCCGACGCGGCGGGCACGTGTCTCCGGCCTCTTCGCGGACTCGACGGCGAGCTGCACCGCGTCACCCGCGGCCAGTCCGGCCGCTGCGCGGTTCTCGGCGCTGACGCCGAGCTTCGGGATGCAGACGCACCGCCGACGGCACCGCGACGCCGTCGGGCGGATGTCGGTGGCCCGCGGCACCATGACGGCCATGCGCCTGGTGCAGATCGCGGAGACCTCGGCGGCCGTGGCCGCCACCCGGTCCCGGCTGGCCAAGCGTGAGGCGCTCGCCGCGACGTTGCGTGCCGCCGCGGACGAGGGGCCGGACGCTGTCGCGCTGGCCACCCGCTACCTGGCCGGACAGCTGCGGCAGCCGCGCACCGGCCTGGGCTGGCGGTCGCTGGCCGGCCTGCCCGGTCCGGCAGCCGAGCCGAGCCTGACGCTCGTCGAGGTGGACGCGGCGTTCGAGACGATGGCGTCGCTCTCGGGTGCCGGCTCCGCGGCAGCCCGGACGGCGGCCGCCGCACGGCTGTTCGGCGCCGCGACGGCCACCGAGCAGCGCCTGCTGCGCGGCCTGGTCACCGGTGAGCTGCGCCAGGGCGCCCTGGACGCGCTGGTGCTCGACGCGGTCGCCGCAGCAGCCGCCGTGCCCGAGGCGGCCGTCCGACGAGCGGCGATGCTGGCCGGCGACTCGGCACCCGTGGCGGTGGCCGCCCTCGGCGCGCCGGACACCGCCGGCGCACTGGTGGCGCTCGAACGGTTCGGTCTGACCGTCGGCCGCGGGGTGCGGCCGATGCTGGCACAGTCCGCACCGGACGTCGCGGCGGCGTTCACGTCGCTGGGCGTCGACGGCGCGGCCGACCGACCGGCCGTGGTCGACGTGAAGCTCGACGGGATCCGCATCCAGGTGCATCGGGACGGCGACGAGGTGCGGGTGTTCACGCGCAGCCTCGACGAGATCACCGACCGGGTACCGGAGGTGGTCGCGGCCGTCCGCGCCATGCCGGCGCAGTCGCTCGTGCTGGACGGTGAGGCGCTCTCGCTGGACGAGGCCGGGCGGCCGCGGCCGTTCCAGGAGACGTCGTCCCGCACGGCCACCCGTGATGCCGACGTGGCGGCCGGCACGGCGCTGACACCCTTCTTCTTCGACGTGCTGCACCTTGACGGCCGCGACCTGCTCGACGCACCGCTGCGCGAGCGGCTCACCGTGCTGGACTCGGTCGTGGCCGGCCACGTGGTGCAGCGCCTGGTCACGGCCGATCCTGCGGAGGCTCAACGCCAGTTCGCCGCGTGGGTGGCCGACGGGCAGGAGGGCGTGGTGGTCAAGGCCGTCGACGCCCCCTACGAGGCAGGGAGGCGCGGGGCCGCGTGGGTGAAGGTCAAGCCGCGGCACACGCTGGACCTGGTGGTGCTGGCCGTCGAGCGGGGCTCCGGCCGGCGCGCCGGCCTGCTGTCGAACATCCACCTGGGCGCGCGTGACGGTGCCGGCGGTTTCGTCATGCTGGGCAAGACGTTCAAGGGCATGACGGACGCGATGCTCGCCTGGCAGACCGCGCGGTTCCGCGAGCTGGCGACGTCCGACGACGGCTGGGTGGTGCACCTGCGGCCGGAGCAGGTGGTGGAGGTGGCGTTCGACGGGCTGCAGCGCTCGTCGCGCTACCCGGGCGGCGTGGCGCTGCGGTTCGCCCGCGTGC
>NCKG01000226.1:0-3554 GCA_002279095.1 Cellulomonas sp. 14-74-6 | reverse complement strand
CGTCAGGGTCGGCTTGCTGCCCTGCTCACCAGAGACCGAGACCTCAGGGGCCGATGACGCCGGTCCGGCGCAGGCCGTGAGCAGGAGCGCGAGAAGCGCGAGCAGCGCAGCGCGCAGGCGCACCTCGTCCCTCCTTCGTCAACCGTGCGGACAACGGCCACCTCGCGGCCCGGCCGTCCACTGTACGGGTCCTCACATCGACTCGATGAGCCGGTCCACCCGCTCGTCGACGCTCCGGAACGGGTCCTTGCACAGGACCGTCCGCTGCGCCTGGTCGTTGAGCTTCAGATGCACCCAGTCCACCGTGTAGTCACGCCGAGCGTCCTGGGCCGCCCGCACGAAGTCGCCGCGCAGCTTGGCCCGCGTCGACTGCGGCGGTTGCTCGGTCGCCTCGAACACCTCCACGTCGGTGGTCACCCGCTCGACGAGGCCACGGGCGGTGAGCAGGTTGTACAGGCCCTCGGTGCGGGAGATGTCGTGATAGGCGAGGTCGAGGCGCTGCACCCGCACGTCGGACAGCTCCAGGCCGTGCTTGGCGCGGTACCGCTCGATCATGCGGTACTTGATCGCCCAGTCCAGCTCGCGGTCCACCAGTGAAAGGTCACCGGTGCGCAGCGCGCGCAGCCCCCGCTCCCAGAGGTCGAGGACCTGCTTGGTCTCGGGCGAGGGGCCCACCTCCGAACCGACGAAGTCGGCGACCCGTGCGAGGTACTCCTCCTGCAGGTCGATCGCCGTCACGGTCCGGCCGGACGCCAGCGTGATGGGGTGCCGCCCCGTCATGTCGTGGCTGATCTCGCGGATGGCCCGGATGGGGTTCTCCAGCGCCATGTCCCGGACGGGGACACCGGCTTCGACCAGACGCAGCAGCATGTCGGTCGCACCGACCTTGAGCATCGTCGTCGTCTCGGCCATGGACGAGTCCCCGACGATCACGTGCAGGCGGCGGAAGTGCTCCGCGTCAGCGTGCGGCTCGTCGCGCGTGTTGATGATCGGCCGGGACCGGGTCGTCGCGCTGGAGACCGCCTCCCAGATGTGGTCGGCGCGCTGCGAGAGGCAGTACACCGCTCCGCGTGGGGTCGCGAGCACCTTGCCGGCGCCGGTGAGGATCTGACGCGTGATCAGGAACGGCACCAGGACGTCGGAGAGCCGGGCGAAGTCGCCCTGCCGGCGCACCAGGTAGTTCTCGTGGCAGCCGTAGGAGTTGCCCGCGGAGTCGGTGTTGTTCTTGAACAGGTGGATGCTGCCGGGCAGACCCTCGTGCTCCAGCCGCTGCTGGGCGTCCTGCACCAGTCCCTCGAGGATCCGCTCTCCCGCCCGGTCGTGGGTGACCAGCTGCCGCCAGTCGTCGCACTCCGCCGTCGCGTACTCCGGGTGGGAGCCGACGTCGAGGTACAGCCGCGACCCGTTGCGCAGGAACACGTTGGAGGAGCGTCCCCACGCCACCACCTTGCGGAACAGGTAGCGCGCCACCTCGTCCGCAGAGAGGCCGCGCCCGTCCACCGCGGCGCACGTGACGCCGTACTCGGTCTCCAGGCCGAAGATCCGTCGGTCCACGGCGGCTCCTCCCTTCGTCGGGTCCGGACTGCTCGTGCCGCTCAGCGAGCGGTGTCCTCCGGCTGCTCGGCGCTCGGTCCGTCCTCCGGACCAGGCGGGTCCTCGTCCCCGCCGGCCTCCGCCGGTCCGGTGCCCAGGACGTCCTCCAGCAGCGCCCCCGTCAGGCGACGGAAGGCGCGTCGCGGTCGCGTGCGGTCGAGCACCGCGACCTCGAGGCTCGACGCGCCGAGGGCCCGAGGCGCTGCACCGTCCTCTGCCGGCGCGCCGAGGGCACGGACGCCGAGTTCGAGGACCGCGGCGAGGCTCATGCCGGGCCGCCAGTGCTCACCGATGATCGCCGCCAGCCTGTCCGACTGCCCGCCCATCGCCACCCAGCCGTGCTCGTCGGCGACCGATCCGTCGTAGCTGAGGCGGTAGATCTGGTCCCCGGCCGGCTCGCGACCGACCTCGACGACGACGAGCTCGACCTCGAGCGGCTTCGACTCGGTGGTGAAGACCGTTCCCAGAGTCTGCGCATAGGCGTTCGCGAGACCCCGCGCCGTGACGTCGACGCGGTCGTACGAGTACCCGCGGAGGTCCGCGTACCGCACGCCGGCCACCCGCAGGTTCTCGAACTCGTTGTACTTGCCGACGGCAGCGAACGCGATCCGGTCGTAGATCTCCGAGACCTTGTGCAGCGCGCGGGACGGGTTCTCCGTCGCGAAGGCGACACCGTCGTCGTACTGCAGCACCACGACCGAGCGGCCCCGCGCGATGCCCTTGCGGGCGTAGTCCGCGCGGTCCTTCATCAGCTGCTCGGGCGAGACGTAGAAGGGCATGCTCATCGGGCCGGTCCTCCTCGTCCCTCGCGCCGAGCCGCGCGAACCTCGTCCGTCGCCGCCGCCAGCTCCGAGTCGGGCACCCGCAGGTAGCCGGCCTCGGTGACCGTCGCGACGACCGGGTAGATCCCGCGGTCGCTGTCCGGGCCGCCCGTCGCCGAGTCGTCGTCCGCCGCGTCCACGAGGGCCTCCACGGCGACGCGCACCGCCTCGACCGCCGTCATGCCGGAGCGCCACCGCTTCTTCAAAGAACCACGTGCGAAGACGGACCCGGACCCGACGGCGTGGTGCTCCTGCTCCTCGTACCGACCGCCCGTCACGTCGTAGGAGAAGATCCGGCCGACGCGTCGGTCGAGGTCGAAACCGGCGAAGAGCGGCACGACGGCGAGCCCTTGGAGCGCGAGAGGGAGCTGTCCCCGGATGATCGTGGCGAGCCGGTTCGCCTTGCCGTCCAGCGACAGGAGGGAACCCTCGATCTTCTCGTAGTGCTCGAGCTCGAGCTGGAACAGGCGCACCAGCTCGACCGCCAGCCCTGCCGTGCCGGCGATGCCCACGGCGGAGTACTCGTCTGCCGGGAAGACCTTCTCGATGTGCCGGCTGGCGATCATCGATCCCATGGTCGCGCGCCGGTCACCCGCGAGAACCACCCCGCCGTCGAAGACCAGGGCGACGATCGTGGTGCCGTGCGGGGCGTTGAGGACGGCACCGGCAGCGCCCGCCTCGACCGCTCGGGCGGCGGGCAGCAGCTGCGGGGCGTACCCGCCGAGGAACTCGACGAAGGACGACGTCCCCGGCGTGGTGAAGGCCGCCGGCAGGCGCCCGGCCGGATGGGCGTCGGTGCTCACTGACCACCCTTCTGCACGAACCCACGGACGAACTGCTCGGCGTTGGACTCGAGGACGTCGTCGATCTCCTCCAGCAGCGCATCGACCTCCGCGTCCCGCGCCTGGGCCGACGGTGCCGCGGGCGTCGGGGCCTCGGGCTCGTCGCCCGGTACGTCGTCCTGATGCCGGTTGACGTGCTCGGTTCCCGCCATGGTGACCTCCCGGGGGTGGACTCCTGCTCTGGCCTGCTCGTGCCCACCCTAGGCCCTGGCGCCGACACCGCCGGGTGACGGCCGCGCGCCGGCCGTGGGGCGCGGCCCCACCCTCACCCGTGTGCACAACGACCCGAGGCGGACAT
>NCKG01000225.1:0-3572 GCA_002279095.1 Cellulomonas sp. 14-74-6 | reverse complement strand
GGAGGCGTCGGAGGGACCCGGTGCCAGACTGCGCGGGTGACCCAGCGCTACGCCGACGACGACCACCTGGCCGGCCGCACCCTGCTCGTCGCCGCGGCGTACCTGGTGCTGCGTCGCCCGGGACCGCACGGCGACGAGGTGCTGCTGCAGCTGCGCCGCGGCACCGGGTACAGGGACGAGCACTGGGCGACGCTCGCCGGCCACGTGGACCCGGGCGAGTCGGTGCACGAGGCCGCCTGCCGGGAGGCCGCCGAGGAGGCCGGCGTCCAGGTGCACATCGACGACCTGCAGCCGCTCACGGTCCTGCACCGGTTCGAGCGCAGCGGCCCGGCCGTCGAGCAGCGCGTCGACGTCTTCTTCGCGGCAGACCGCTGGACGGGTGAGCCGGAGCTGCGCGAGGCGAACCGTGCCGCCGCCATGGCCTGGTACCCGCTGGACGCGCTGCCGGAGCCGGTCGTCCCGCACGAGCGCACGGTCCTCGACGCGCTGGCGCACGGCGAGCCGCTGCCCGCCGTGATGTCGGTGCCGGTCAGCCCGTGTTCTGCAGACCTGCCGCCACACCGTTGACGGTGAGCAGCAGCAGTCGGCGCAGGTCCTCGACGCTCTCCTGGGACTCACCGGTCCGCAGCGCACGCAGCGCGCGCAGCTGGAGCAACGACAGGGCGTCGACGTAGGGGCTGCGGAGCGCGACGGCGCGGCCGAGGATCCGCCGGCGAGACAGCACCACCTCGGAGTCCGTGATAGCCAGGACCCACTTCCGCGTGAGCGCCATCTCCTCCAGCACCAGCGCGGCGAGATCGGCGCGCTCGCCCAGGCCGAGGTAGCGAGCCGCGATGCGCTCGTCCGTCTTCGCGAGCGACATCTCGACGTTGTCGATCACGGTGGCGAACAGCGGCCAGTCGGCGTATGCGCTGCGCAGCAGGTCGACGTCACCGACGGAGTCGAGCGCCGTGCCGAGGCCGTACCAGCCGGCGAGGTTGATCCGCGCCTGCGACCAGGAGAAGACCCACGGGATCGCTCGCAGGTCGTCCAGGGACGACACGGACAGGCCGCGCCGTGCCGGCCGGGAGCCGATCGGCAGGAGGCCGACCTCCTCCAGCGGCGTCACCTCGGCGAACCACTGGGGGAAGCCGTCGGCACGGACCAGCGCGTGGAACCGCTGGCGCGAGGCGACGTCGAGGCGCGCCGCGAGGTCGCCGAAACGCTCGGCCGCCTCGGCCGTGCGCCGCTCGACGGAGGGCGCGCCGGCGAGCAGGGTCGCCGCGGTGACCTGCTCGATGTGCCGGGCGGCGATCGTCGGGTCGCCGTAGCGGGCGAAGATCACCTCGCCCTGCTCGGTCAGCTTGAACCGACCGTCGACGCTCCCCGGTGGCTGGGCCAGCAGGGCGCGGTTCGCCGGGCCGCCGCCGCGGCCGAGAGCACCACCACGACCATGGAACAGCGTCAGCCGGATGTCGTGCTCGCGTGCCCACGCGGTGATCCGCCGCTGCGCGTCGTCCAGCGCGAGGGTGGCCGAGACCGGCCCGACGTCCTTCGACGAGTCCGAGTACCCGAGCATCACCTCGAGGTGCCGGCCGGTCTGCTCCAGGCGGCGCCGCACCTGCGGGATCGCCAACGACTCCTCGAGGATGTCGACGCTCGCCTGCAGGTCCGCGAAGGTCTCGAACAGCGGGATCGCGTCGATCACCGGTGCGTCGTCGGCACCGTCGAACGCGAGCTCCGCCAGCCGGTAGACCGCGGCGAGGTGCTCGGCGGACTGCGTGAACGACACGATGAACCGGCGTACGGCCGCGAGCCCGAACCGGCGCTGCACGCTGCCGACCGCACGGAACGTGTCGAGCACCTCGACCGTCCGGGCCGCCAGCTCACCACCGAGCCCGTGCTCGGCGATGTCCGCCAGGGCCTCGGCGTGCACCTGGGAGTGCTGGCGCACCTCCAGCTCGGCCATGTGGAAGCCGAAGGTCTGCACCTGCCACACGAGGCGCTGCAGGTCGCCGTACGCCGCGCGGACCGCGCCCGCCTCCGCGAGGGACCGCTGCAGCACGAGCAGGTCGGCCTCGAGGGCCGCCGCGTCGGGATAGGCCAGGTCGGCGTCCCGCCGACGCGTCGCGGCGATCCGCTCGGCGATCACGCGCACCACCCTGCGGTGCGGCTCGTTCGGCGACTCGGCGGCGACGGCCGCGGTCATCGAGTCGGACAGGGACCGCTGCCGCTGCCACAGCGCCAGGAGGCCCGCCGAGGGCGGTGTGCCGTCGGCGTCCAGCGTCAGAGCCTCGGCGGTACGGCGGGCGGACGCCTCGAGAGCCGTCAGCGCGTGCTCGGACGCGAGCACCGCCGCGGCTCGGGTCACCTCGGCCGTCACGTTGGGGTTGCCGTCGCGGTCACCACCGATCCAGCTGCCGGGGTGCGACCACGGCTGGACCACCGGAGCCGTGGTGCCGGCCGCGTCCCCGAGCAGCCAGTCGTCCAGCCGGCGGTACACGGCCGGCAGCACGTCGAACAGGGTCGTGTCGAAGATGTTCAGCACGGTGGCGACCTCGTCGAGCACGGTCGGCTTCTCGGCGCGCAGCGGCGAGGTGCGCCAGAGCGTGTCGATCTCGGACAGCAGCCGGCGCTCGTTCTCCGCGAGCGTCGTCCCGCCGATGTTCAACGAGTCCCGCTCCGCGACCAGGTCGGCGATCCGCCGGATCGAGCGGGCGACGGCGCGGCGCCGGGCCTCGGTCGGGTGGGCGGTGAACACCGGACGGAACTCGACGGCCCCTAGCCGGGCGCGTGCCTCATCCGGTCCCACCTCGGCAGCCAGCTGGGCGTACGCCGACCCGAGGGAGTCGTCGGGCGCGAGCTCGTCGGCGGCGATCCGCGACTCACGCTCCCGCAGCACGCGCACCCGGTGGTACTCCTCCGCGAGGTTCGCGAGGTGGAAGTAGCAGGTGAACGCCCTGGCCACGTGCTCGGCCCGGGTCAGGTCGAAGCCCTCGACCAGCGCCTCGGCCTGGGCGAGGGCGTCCGACTCGGGGTCGTCGTGGGCGCGGATCGCCAGCTCCCGAAGTCGCTCGACGTCCTCGAACAGCTCGTCGCCGCCGGCTTCGCGCAGCACGCGTCCCAGCAGTTCCCCGAGCAGTCGGACATCCGTCCGCAGCGGCTCCGGGACCTCGTGCCGGGCCAGGCCTCGAACCGCCTCTGGGGTGCTCTCGGATGACGTCACGGGGCAACCGTAGGGCCAAGGTCCCATGACTGCCGTACCTGTCCGCGACGTGAGGCGCGACCCCTCCAGATACGACGACGCGGCGCCACGTGCCGGCCGAGACCGGACGGGCGCCGCGTCGTGCCGCACCGGTGGACGGCGAGTGCGTCCACCGGCGCCGTGGGTCAGCGGACGGTGGCGAACCCGCCGGTCCAGGCGATCTTCTCGGCGGCCGCGAGGGTCATCTGCAGGAAGCCGACGGCCTCCAGCTCGTGGGCCCGGCGCAGCGAGCCGGCGTCCACGACGGTGATCGCGGAGCCGAAGACGTCGGTGAAGGCAGCCTTCGCGGCGGCGTCGTCGCCGGCGACCAGAACCGTCGTCGGGAGCG
>NCKG01000224.1:0-3586 GCA_002279095.1 Cellulomonas sp. 14-74-6 | reverse complement strand
CTGTACTCGAAGCTCTCCGGCATGACCGGCACCGCCGAGACGGAGGCCGCGGAGTTCCAGGGCACCTACAAGCTCGGCGTCGTGCCGATCCCGACGAACCGGCCGATGATCCGGATCGACCAGAAGGACTTCGTCTACAAGAGCGAGGAGGGCAAGTTCGACGCCGTCGTCGCGGACATCGTCGAGCGCCACGCCAAGGGCCAGCCCGTCCTCGTCGGCACCGTCAGCGTGGAGAAGAGCGAGTACCTCTCCCAGAAGCTGAAGAAGCAGGGCGTCCCGCACGAGGTGCTGAACGCCAAGCAGCACGCACGCGAGGCGACCGTGGTCGCGCAGGCCGGCCGCAAGGGTGCGGTGACCGTCGCGACGAACATGGCGGGCCGCGGCACCGACATCATGCTCGGCGGCAACGCCGAGTTCATGGCCGTCGCCGAGCTGGCGGCCCGGGGCCTGGACCCGGCCGAGAACGCCGAGGAGTACGAGGCCGCCTGGCCGGACGCGCTCGCCAAGGCCAAGGAGGCCGTGGCGGCCGAGCACGAGGAGGTCGTCGAGCTCGGCGGCCTGTACGTGCTGGGCACGGAGCGCCACGAGTCCCGTCGCATCGACAACCAGCTGCGTGGCCGTTCCGGTCGTCAGGGCGACCCGGGGGAGTCCCGGTTCTACCTGTCGATGCAGGACGACCTGATGCGCCTGTTCAACTCGAGCCTGGCCGAGTCGATGATGACCCGTGCCGGCTTCCCGGAGGACATGCCGCTCGAGAGCAAGATCGTCACCCGTGGCATCCAGTCGGCGCAGTCCCAGGTCGAGGCGCGCAACTTCGAGATCCGCAAGAACGTCCTGAAGTACGACGACGTCATGTCGCGGCAGCGCGAGGTCATCTACGAGCAGCGTCGCCGGGTCCTGGAGGGTGAGGACCTCGAAGAGCAGATCGCGCACTTCCGCCACGACGTGCTGAGCGCGTACATCCAGTCGGCCACGGCCGAGGGACGTCCCGAGGACTGGGATCTCGACACCCTGTGGACCGCCCTTCGGGGCGTGTACCCGATCTCGATCACGCCCGAGGAGGTCGTCGAGGCGGCGGGTGGGCCGACGCGCCTGACCCACGAGGTGCTGGAGCGGGAGGTCCTCTCCGACGTCGACGTGGCGTACGCCGAGCGCGAGGAGCAGATCGGCTCGGAGAACATGCGCCAGCTGGAGCGGCGGGTCACGCTCGCGGTGCTCGACCGCCGGTGGCGTGAGCACCTCTACGAGATGGACTACCTCAAGGAGGGCATCGGGCTTCGGGCGATGGCGCAGCGCGACCCGTTGGTGGAGTACCAGCGGGAGGGCTTCCAGCTGTTCGGCGCGATGACCGATGCCATCAAGGAGGAGACGGTCGCCTACCTCTTCAACCTCGAGGTGCAGGTCGCCCCGAGCGAGGAGCAGCAGGCGGCAGCTGCGGACGGCACCCCGGTGATCACGGCTGAGTCGGCCGCGCAGACGGCGACGGGGCCTGGTGCAGAAGCCGCGGCTCCGGCCCGGCTCGTCGCGAAGGGTCTCGACGGCCCGGACGCACGGGTGCCGCTCCAGTACTCGGCCCCGTCGACCGACGGCGACGGCGGCGTGGTGACCGAGGCCGAGGACACGGCGGGTCGTCGCAGCCCGGCTTCGGGTGCCGGTGCCGGTGACGGGTCCAACCGGGAGGCGCGGCGCAAGGCAGCCAAGCAGGGAAAGCGCCGACGCTGACGTCCTCCCAGGTGGTGTCAGCACCGGACGTCGACTCAGCCGACGTCGAGCGCGGTCGCCCGCCACATCCCGCGGTGGGTCTCCAGGCGCACGGCCACGGCCCTCACCCTCCAACCGTCGTCGACGACGACCGCGGCCTCGACCACGCGCTCCTCGACCCGGCACACGTGGGTGCTCCGGACCACCGGCGGCCGTGAGCCGACAGTCGCCCGTCCCGCGGCGGATGTCGCCCGGCGATGCAGGTCGGCTCGCACGCGGACGGCCTGCAGCACCCCGGGGGTCAGCCACCGGGCCAGCTGCGCGGCGGGCCGGAGGCCGGCGATGACTTCGACCGCGGCCAGCGCGAGCCGGCGCACGACCACCGCGGGCTCGGCGATCGGCAGGTCGCCCCGCTCCTCGTCCGCGCACTCGAGCACCAGGGCCCGGTCCGAGGAGCGCATCACGGTGATGCGCTGCTGAACGTGAACGGCCGTCCCGTGCGCGGGACCCTCGGCCTGCGTCGGCGACGCACCGTCGCAGGCCGGTAGGAGGCGTGCGCGGAGCTCGGTCGGCCGGCCGGACGGTGCGCGCCTGGGCGGAGCGGACGTTCCGCGTTCGGCCGACCGGGGACGCGACCCGGCGAGCGACAGCGTGGCCGCCCGAGAGCCGGTGCGCGGCAGGGGCGCGGTCGCGCACGCGATCACGTCCTCCACGCTCGTCGTGCCCGCCGGCTGGTCGCTGAGCGCGGCGGTCACGACGCCGAACCCCGGAGGTCGGCCGGCACGCTGAGCACCAGGCCGGGCCGGATCAGGTCCGGGTCGCTGCCGATGCGAGTCGCGTTGGCCGCGTACCAGACCGGCCAGGCTGCGGCGATCTGAGCGTCGTCGGCGCCGGCTGGAAGGTGCCTCGCGGCGATCGCCCACAGCGTGTCGCCTGGCGCGACCATGACCGTCCCCGGCGCTGCGGCGGTACCCGCGCTCGGCGAGCTCGATGCCCCCGTGTGCGCGGCGCGCGATGGCTCCGCAGCGACGGTCCTTGCCGCACCCCCGGCCGTTGCGGCGCTCGCCGGTGCGCCGAGGGGATAGGCGCTCGGCAGCGATGCGTCCGGCGTGGTGCCGCGCTCCGCGAGCACCGTCGGTGCGGAAGCGCCGGACGGGACGGTCGACGTGCCGGGCTCGGTCGGTACCCAGCCCAGGTCCCGTCCGGCGTCCGGCGCCGCGGCCGCGCTGACGGTGGGCAGCGGCGATCCCGTCGGCACCACGTCGGCCGCTGACGCTCCCGTCGCCGCGGAGAGGCCGATCCCGGCTCCGACGGCGATCACGACCGCTCGCCGCACGACCGCCGGCGCCCAGCGCTGCACCCACACCTCACCGCACCGCCATCCGGCGCCCGTCGCGCGCGCCGTCAGGCATGCGGCGGCGACCGCGCAGCTCAGCGTCAGCCACGCCAGCACGGCAGCGCCGACCGCGACGACGCCGAGCTCGACGAACCCGTCGACCCGCGTGGGACGCGCCGAACCGACCAGCCCCAGCAGACGAAGGGTGAGTCCCGTGCCGAGCGCTCCGGCCGTGAGCGCTGCAAGCCACAGGCCCCCTGCGCCGCGTAGCGCGTGGCCGCGGGCGACCGGGGGATCGGGGTAGCGGGTCATGTGTCGTCCATCCGTGCTTCGCTGTCATTCGATGGCATTTGATGCCGTTTGATGACGTAGGTGTAGAGCATTCGGCCCCGACTTGTCCAGTACGTCCCCCTCTTCTCGCCGGCCGGAGTGCGCGATCCCCTACGGTTCGGCCGTGCGCTGGGACGAGCTGTTCGACGACCTGGAGGCGCAGCTGCAGGCTGCGCATGCCGACGAGGCCCGGGGAGAGCTCGGTGAGCTCGTCCGCGC
>NCKG01000223.1:0-3591 GCA_002279095.1 Cellulomonas sp. 14-74-6 | reverse complement strand
GACCCGGGCACCACCGTGCTGGTCACCTCGCTGACCGACTCCGGCAGCCCCGACCTGCAGCTGGTCGCCGCGACGGGACCGGCTCCGGACGGCGGCCGGTACGACGGTGCCCTGCTGACCTCGGGCGCCACCCGGCAGACAGGGCTGGTGCAGACGGCGGACGTCCCGGCCACCGTGCTGGCCGCGCTCGGCCTGCGGGACCGCGGCGCCGGGCTGGTCGGCTCGACCATCGGCCGCGTCTCCGGCCCGTCGACCGCCGACGCCCGGCTGGCCCGCCTGCTCGACGTGCAGCGCGAGGCGCTGGCGATCACCCGCGTCTCCGGCACGTTCGACTCCGCACTGCTGGTCCTGGTGGTGGGCTTCGTCGCCGTTGCCGGCCTGCTGCTGCGCGGCGGCCGGCGGCCGTCGCGGCCGGTGCGCCGGACCCTGCAGGTGGCCGGCACGGTGGTGGCGCTGCTGCCCGTCTCGTCGTTCCTCGTCGCGCTGGTGCCGTGGTGGCGGGCCGGGGCGCCGGGCGCGGCTCTCGGCGCGGCGGCCCTCGGCTGGGCGGTGCTGCTGGCGGTGCCGGCACTGGCGGGTCCGTGGCGGCGCACCGTGCTGGGAACGGCTGCCGCCGTGGCCGCCGTGACGTCCGGCGTGCTGCTGGCCGACGCGGTGCTCGGCTCCCCGCTGACCGTGGACACCCCGATGGGCGGGCACCGGCTGCTGGGTGCGCGGTTCTACGGCTGGAGCAACCAGGCGTTCGCCCTGGCGGCGACAGCCGGGATGGTGCTCGCGGTGGTGGTCGCCGATCAGCTGGTGCGCCGGGGGCTGCGGTGGGCAGCCGTCGCGGCCGTCGCCGTGCTGGGCCTGGTGGTGGTCGTGGTGGACGGCACGCCGGGGCTCGGCAGCGATGCGGGCGGCCCGGTGGCGCTGCTGCTGATGTTCGGGCTGCTCGCGGTGGTGGTCAGCGGGCGGCGGGTCCGGTGGCGGACGGTGCTGCTGGTGGTGGGCGCCGGTGTGCTCGTCGTCGGGACCCTGATGGTGCTCGACTACCTGCGGCCACCGACGGAGCGGACCCACCTGGGCAGGTTCGTCGCGACCCTGCTGCAGGGCGGCCTGTGGACGGTGCTCGCCCGCAAGGAGTCCGCGAACCTGCACGCGCTGGGCGACTGGCGCGTGCTGGTGCTGCTGGTCGGTGCCGTGGCGCTGGGCTGGCTGGCGCTGGTCCGGTACGCGCATCGGCGCGGGCGCCGGTTGCGAGACACGGATCTCGGAGGACTCGTCCCCCTCGTTCCGCTGCTGCGCGCCGGGCTCGCGGCGTGGGGAGCGGCGATGGTGGTCGGGTTCCTGATGAACGACTCCGGGATCATCATCCCGGCGATCGGCATCGCACTCCTGGCTCCGCTGCTGCTCGCCGCCGTCGCGCGCCTGCGGGACGAGGACCAGGGCGAGCACGGCCGGGACGTCAGAGCTGCGGACCTCGGGCCGGCCGTTTCGGGCTGAGCACGCCGCGCACCACGCCCGCGGCGGCGCGGGCTCGCCGGGCGCTCAGCGCCAGCTGCACGTCCCGGTACTGCGCCGCGCGGTGCAGCTGACCCTTCCAGTCGGCCCCCGACGGGCGATGGTGCAGGTCGCAGGGCACCTCGAGCACCCGGAACCCCTGCCGCAGCAGGTCGATCGTCATGCCCGTCTCCACGCCCCAGCCGTGGGCCAGCGGCGTCGCCGCCTCGAAGGCCTCCCGCGTCAGGCAGCGCATGCCGGACAGGGGCTGCGTGGGCGTCCACCCGGTGAGGGCCGCGATACCGTGGCGCGCGGCGCCGATGACGATGCCGTGCCCACCCGCACCGGGCTGCGGCGGCAGCAGGGCGATGGTCAGGTCGGCCTCCCCGGACAGCACCGGCGGCACCAGCGGGGCGGCGTGCACGGCGGACTCGGCCAGGTCGCCGTCGAGGAACAGCAGGAACCGCGGTGGCCGGTCCGGCGCGTCGCGCATCGCGACGACCGCCGCACCCGTCTCCATCGCAGCGGCCTTGCCGCGGTTGTGGGAGTGGCGCACGACGACGGCACCGGCCTCCCGTGCGACGTGCTGGGTGCTGTCCTCCGACCCGTCGTCGACCACCAGCACCAGGTCGACACCCGGGATCGCCCGCGCCGAGCGCACCGTCGTGGCGATGCGCCTCGACTCGTCCTTGGCGGGGATGATCACCGCCACGCGCTGCCGGCGCGGCGGGCGGCCGGCGCCGATGCGCACCGACTCGGCCCGCGCCGGGCGGACCGGGGCCGGCGACTGGTCCGGGTCGGCGGGTGCGGCGCCGTCTGCGGACGGTGCCTTCTCGGCGCTCTTCTCGGCCACCTGCTCGGTGACTGCTCCCCGCTCGCGGGTGCTGTCGCCGGACCTGGTCACGTGACCAGCCTAACGACGGCCTCCGCCACCTCGCCGGTCGAGGACCACGTTCACCCGGACGGCCCCGCGGGCGCGCGAGCTCAGCGCAGGGTGACCTGCCGCGCCACCAGGCCGGCGCGCGCACGGCGTGCGTTGGCGTCCAGCGGGGAGTCGTCGGCCACCGCCGCGGCGAACCGCGGGGCGAACGCCACGACCGCGTCCTGGATCTCCTCCGCCTCGGTGCCACGCGCCAGCTCCCACACCGGGACCACCAGGCCGGCGGCACGGAAGTAGCCGATGAACTTCGCGTCCTCGAAGCCGGACTCGCGGCGGCCGTGCAGGCGGGCCAGACCGTCCAGCACCTGCTGCTCGTCCAGCGGCTGCACCCAGCGCAGGAACTCCTTGGCGCCCATCCGGCACCAGTAGGCGGACTCGACGCCGGGCAGCTTGCGGGTGTCGATGATGCCGGAGTCGGCCTCCTCGATAGCCGCCTCGACGTCCGGCGTGCGCTCGGCGGCGGGGTCGAGCCAGTACTCGAACGAGTCGAGCAGGGTCACCTCGAACGGCACCGACAGGTCCAGCACGTCCTGCAGGCGCGGGCCGGGGGTGGGCAGGCCGAGGGTCTCGATGGCCGTGCCGGGCTCGGCGTCGAGCGCCCGCAGCAGCGCCTCGGCCAGGTCGCGGCTGGCGTCGCCGGAGCTGCTGCGCGTCTGCAGCGCGAGCAGCACGGTGCCGTCGGCCCGGTGCAGGGCCGCCCAGGCGTCCGGGAGCACCGTGGTGACGACGACGTCCTTCGAGCCGTGCTCCGCGGTGGTGCGTGCCGTGGCCGTGGCGGCCGGCACCAGCTCGCGCATCGCGACCCAGTCCGTCTCGCCGGGCAGGTTCTCGAACGGTCGCAGCACGAAGGAGGTGGTCGTCTTGGCCATGGGGCACAACCTATCCGCCGCGTGCGGGAACCCCTGACGGTGGTGGAGGATCCCCCCATGGACCCGCGCGCCGGAACGCCTGCCCGCCCCGAGGACCTCATCGACGTGGACGCCCTGGTGGGGGCGTACTACGACCGGGTCCCCGACCTCACCGACCCCGCCCAGAAGGTGGTGTTCGGCACCAGCGGCCACCGCGGCTCGTCCCTCGACGGGGCGTTCAACGAGGCGCACATCGTGGCGATCACCGCCGCGATCGTCGAGTACCGCCGCGGTCAGGGCACCGACGGCCCCCTGTTCATC
>NCKG01000222.1:0-3635 GCA_002279095.1 Cellulomonas sp. 14-74-6 | reverse complement strand
CAGCCAACCCGGACGCGGCGAAGATCCAGCCCGGCACGTACAACCTGCTGCTGAAGATGAAGGCGTCCGACGCCGTCAGCGCCCTGCTCAACCCCGCGAGCCGGGTGTCGATGCGGGTGACGATCCCCGAGGGGCAGACGTCCGCGCAGATCCTCGCCAAGATCACCGAGGTTGCGCTCATCCCCGCCAAGGACCTCCAGGCCGCGGCCGCCGACCCGGCCGCCATCGGTCTGCCGCCCCAGGCGAACGGAAAGATCGAGGGCTGGCTGTACCCGGCGACCTACCAGGTCCAGCCTGGCGAGACCGCCGCGGCGGTCCTCAAGCAGATGGTGGCCCAGACCGCCTCGGTGCTGACCGCGAAGAACGTGCCCCAGGACCAGTGGGAGACGGTGCTGAACAAGGCGTCCCTGATCGAGCGCGAGGCCCGCCGGGACGAGGACCGTCCGATGATGGCGCGGGCCATCGAGAACCGGCTGGCCCAGGGCATGCCGCTGTCGATCGACGCCGCCGTCGCCTACGGCCTGAACAAGCCGGGGACGCAGCTGACCAACGCGGACATCCAGAACGCCGACAACCCGTTCAACACCTACAAGCGCATGGGCCTGCCGCCGACACCGATCGCCTCGCCTGGCGAGAAGTCGATCGATGCCGTGCTCAACCCCGCGCAGGGCACCTGGTTGTTCTGGATGACGGTCAACGACGACACGGGCGAGACGAAGTTCGCGACGACGTACGCCGAGCACCAGCAGAACCAGGCGCAGCACGACGCGTGGGTGGCCAGCCGCGCCTCCAGCACCGCCACGCCGGCCGGCTGACGGGACCGCGATGTCGCAGGAGCGCAGGGCGGCCGTGCTCGGCCACCCGGTGGGCCACTCGCTGTCGCCGCTGCTGCACCGGGCCGCCTACGAGGCGCTCGGCCTCACCGGATGGCGGTACGACGCGATCGACGTCACGGAGGACCAGCTCGCGGACGTCGTGGGCGCGCTGGACGGGACGTGGGCCGGCCTCTCGCTGACGATGCCGCTCAAGCAGGCCGTCCTGCGCCTGCTCGACCACGTCGAGCCGCTGGCCGAGACGGTCGGGGCCGTCAACACGGTCCTGGTGCAGCCGGTCGGCCGCACGGTGGCCCTGACGGGCGCCAACACCGACGTGCACGGCATCGTGGCAGCGCTCCGGGAAGGCTTCCCCGTGGCTGGCGGCGACCTGCCCGTCGCACCGTCGGCGGCCGTGCTGGGCGCGGGCGCGACGGCGGCGTCGACCCTGGCGGCGCTCGGTGAGCTCGGGTGCACCGCGCCGACCGTCTACGTGCGGGCCGTCGGCAGGTCGGGGCCGCTGCAGCGCGCGGCCCACCGGATGGGCGTCAGCCCCGTCGTACGCACGCTGGACCGCGCGGGGGCGGAGATCGGGGGGGCCGACATCGTCGTCAGCACGCTGCCCGCCGGCGCCGCCGACGCCGTCGCGGACCGGCTCGCCGGCCGTCCCTCGGGCGTCCTGCTGGACGTCGTGTACGCACCGGCGCGCACCGCGCTCATCGCGGTGTGGGAGACCGCCGGGGGCGTGGCGGTGGGCGGCGCGAGGATGCTGCTGCACCAGGCGGCCGAGCAGGTGCGGCTGATGACGGGTCGTCCGGCGCCGCTCGACGCGATGGACGCCGCGCTGCGGGACGCCCTCGCGGCGTCCGTCTGAGCCCCGGTTCGGTCCCGGCCCGGACGCCGGTCGCCCGGCACGGGTCGCGTCGCCGCGTGAACTTCCCCCGCGGAATCACCCGGACAGGCGTCCATCTTCTCAGGCCGTCGACCTAACGTGCCGATGCACGCCTAGAGGGCTGTTCGTCGTGACACCTCTCGGACCGGCCGTTGAGTGGAGGACGCGTGAAGCAGCTCGGGGAGATCCTGCTCGACGAGGGACTGGTGTCGGAGGCGCAGCTTCTGGCCGCGCTGGACGAGCAGGGCGCACGGAACCAGTCGCTGGGCCGCACGCTCGTGGAGCTCGGCTTCCTCAGCGAGGGTCAGCTGGTCAAGGCCCTCGCGGAGCAGGTCGGGATGCCGTTCGTCGACCTGGACGAGTACCCGGTGGACCGGGCCGCCGTCTCGATGGTCCCGGCCGCCCTGTGCCGTCGCTACACCGTCCTTCCGGTGGGCATCCGTGACGGGGCGCTGATGCTCGCCACCGCGGACCCGGGCAACGTCGTGGCCGTGGACGACGTGCGCACCGTGTCCGGCATGCAGGTCGTCTCGGTGGTCGCGACGTACGACAACGTGCTGCGCGCCATCGACCGGTTCTGCCGGGCCGACGACGAGATGGACAGCCTGACCAACGCGTTCGAGGACCAGGCGCCCGACCCGGAGACCGACCTGTCCCGGATGGGTGACTTCGTCGACGACGACGCCCCGATCGTCCGGTACGTCAACCTGCTGGTCACCCAGGCGATCACCGACCGCTCGTCGGACATCCACATCGAGCCGACCGAGCACGACCTGCGCGTCCGGTACCGCATCGACGGCGTGCTGCACGAGGTGCAGCGCTCACCGAAGAACATCCAGGGCGGCGTGATCAGCCGCGTCAAGATCCTCTCGGACATCGACATCGCCGAGAAGCGCAAGCCGCAGGACGGCCGCATGTCCGTGGTCCACAACGGGCGCAAGATCGACCTCCGCGTGGCCACGCTGCCCACCGTGTGGGGCGAGAAGATCGTCATGCGCATCCTGGACAACTCGACCGCGAGCCTCGACCTGCGCGACCTGAGCTTCCTCGAGCACAACTACGAGGCCTACCACGCGTCGTACACCAAGCCCTACGGGATGATCCTGGTCACGGGCCCGACCGGCTCCGGCAAGTCGACCACGCTGTACGCGACGCTCAACGCGGTGTCCCGGCCGGAGATCAACGTCATCACGGTCGAGGACCCGGTCGAGTACCGGCTGCCGAACATCAACCAGGTGCAGGTGAACCCGAAGGCCGGCCTGACGTTCGCCGGCGCCCTGCGGTCGATCCTGCGCTCCGACCCCGACGTGGTGCTGCTCGGTGAGATCCGCGACCACGAGACGGCGCAGATCGCCATCGAGGCGGCCCTCACCGGCCACCTGGTGCTGTCGACGCTGCACACCAACGACGCTCCCTCGGCGATCACCCGACTGATCGAGATGGGCATCGAGCCCTTCCTCGTCGGGTCGGCTCTCGACTGCGTGGTCGCGCAGCGGCTGGCGCGGCGGCTGTGCGAGAAGTGCAAGGAGCCGTACCGGCCCAGCCCCGAAGAGATGCGCTCCGCACGCTTCCCCTGGATCGACGGTGAACCGGTGCCTGAGCTCTTCCGGCCCGTCGGCTGCGTGTCGTGCTCGCGGACCGGTTACCGAGGTCGGCTCGCGCTCCACGAGGTCATGCCGGTCACCGAGGACATCGAACGGCATGCCGTCTCGAGGTCGTCGAGCGCGGAGATCGCGACGAGCGCGCTGAAGAACGGCATGATCGCCCTCCGCGACGACGGCTGGCACAAGGTCGCGATGGGTCAGACCTCCATCGAGGAGATACTGCGCGTGGTCGCCTGAGGCGAGGCCGAGCGCACCACTCACACCGCGCCGATTCGCGCGTCAGACCGTTCAAGAGCACCGACGTGCCTGCCGATGGAGAACGGGTGG
>NCKG01000001.1:0-20184 GCA_002279095.1 Cellulomonas sp. 14-74-6 | reverse complement strand
GGCGGTGGGCGCGCAGCCCGGTGATCACCGTGCACGTGCTGCTCGTCGCGATGGCGGTGGCGTCATGGCGCACCGCACCGGCGCCGTGGCCCGCCGTCGGCGTCGCTCTCGGGGTCCTCGTGGTCGCGTTCCTGCTGCAGCGGTCCGTGGTGTCCTGGACCGACCGTACGAGCCCTCCGCGCGCGCCGGCCGGCCAGGACGGGCGGCGCTGAGCGTCGGTCAGTCGGCGTGCGGCGCCCAGAGCTGCACGGGAACGACGTGGCGGTCCCGGCGCAGCACCCCGCGCCCGGGCGGTCCTCCGGCCGGGTCGACGAGCCAGCGTGCCTGCGAACCGACGAGGTCGAGGGAACCGGGCTCCCGCGGATCGAGGACGACGAGGCGGCGGGACCGCAGCATCGTCGGGACCAGCCCGCGGTAGCTGGCGACGGCGTGCGCGGTCGACGTCGCCGCCACCATGCGGAGCTGCGGTGCCCCGCGGGCACCGCGACGCTGCGCACCGAGCCGTTCGGCGAGCTCCTGGGCGAGGTGAGCGTCCGTCCGTTCGAGCTCGTCGAGGTCGTCGAGGATCAGCACCACGTCACCACCCGGGCGGAGCGTCTCGAGCAGCCGTCCCGGTGGCGCACCGCAGGAGGTCTCGAGCAGCTCCGCCGCTCCGCACGTGGCGATGCCGAGGTGCTCGAGAGCTCTCGCGATGCCCACGAGTGCGGTGGTGCGTCCAGAACCGGCCGGTCCCGCGAGCAGCAGCGAGTCGCTGAGGTCGACGTCGACCACGCCGTGCCCGTCCGCGCCCAGCCCGAGGGGGACGTGGAGGCGGCGGTCCGCGGTCAGACGCGCCGGTGCGCCGCTCCGGAGTGCGGTGCTCGGGGGCGTACAGAGCCGCAGGGGGATGCCTCGCCGTCGTGCGGGCGGGGTTGCCTGGACGACGTCGGGGAGGGCGACCTGGCACAGGAGGGCTCCAGCGGCGCGGACGTGGACCGCCCGGCCCGGCGCGAGGCGCGGTGCGCTCAGTGCCGGCGGGACCCCTGCCAGCGCGTCGAGCGTCGGATCGGCGACTCCGAGGACCAGGCGGTCGGGAAAGGCGCCGAGCAGCCGGTTGCTCAGCGGCGAGACCGGTGCGCTCGCCGCCACGCAGACCGGTGGGTCGGAACGCTCCCAGAGCGAGGTCAGCAGTTGTGCCCCGGCACCGCGCGCCACCAGGGCGAGCTGGTCGAGCGCCCGGTCGAGCCCGTCGACCAGGAGCACGGGACGCTCCGACGCCGGGAGCCCGCGCGTCAGTGCATCCAGCAGTCGGGCCGCCGTCACCACGTCGTCGACCGCGGCCGCCGTGCCGAGCCCCTCCGGGACCGCTGCTCGCAGCGCCTCGATCGCAGCCGGAGGCAGGCCCAGGGCGTGCACCTCCCTGCCCGAGAAGAGGGCCTGCCGGCCGACGGCGACCAGGGTCGTGCTGCGCCCGGAGCGCGGCCCTCCCAGCACGAGGAGGTGGCCGTCGTCCGGCCGCCAGCGGACGGTCGTCCGACGCTGCTCCTCCGGCACGTCTGCCAACGCGAGCGCCAGTCCGGGGCCGGGGGTCAGGTCCGCGAGGGCGACCCGTTCGGGCAGCTCGGGAAGCCAGGGGACGTCCGGAGGAGGCATGTCGACCGCTGCAGCCCTGGCCGCGGCGACCCAGCAGGCGACCGGGTCGGGCGCCGTCCCGGCGTCACGCGCCGGCGGCGTCCACGCGGGTCCCGTGGGACCGGCGCCGACCGCCTCGGCCGCGGGCCTCGCGAGCTGGACGCGCCGGTGCCGGCCGGATGCGCCAGCCCGTGCGACCTGGACGGCCTGCGCAGCACCACCGCCACGGACGAGGACGCACCGACCCGGCGTGCCGGAATCGATCCGGGCCGCGTCCGGGACACCGACCAGGTCCACGGAGTCGGCGGGGTCGACCACCCGGAGCGCCACCCGGAGCGAGACGTTGGCTCGCAGCTCCGCCGGCACGGCACCGGCCGGACGCTGGGTCGCCAGCACCAGGTGCACCCCGAGCGAGCGGCCCTGCGCGGCGGCCCGCGCGAGCCTGGGCACCAGCTCCGGCAGGTCGTCGGCCAGTGCGCGGAACTCGTCGATCACCACGAGCAGCCGCGGTGGGACCGGGCAGCCGGCGGCGGGCTCCAGCTCCTCGACGTCACGCACCCCGGCGCGCGCCACGATCCGCTCGCGGCGCCGCAGCTCCGCCCCCAGGCCGAGCAGCACTCGCCGCGCGCCGGCCGCGTCCAGGTCCGAGAGCCGACCGACCACGTGCGGAAGGGTGGTGAGCCCCGGCAGGCCGGTGCCGCCCTTGAAGTCGACGAGGAGGACGGCCAGGCGCCGGGGTGGGTACGTCAGCGCCAGCCCGAGCACGAGCGTGGTCAGCAGCTGCGACTTGCCTGCACCGGTGGTGCCGGCCACCACGGCGTGGGGCCCGTCGCGGATCAGGTCCAGCCACACGGCGCAGCCGTCCGGTCCCTCCCCGAAAGGTGTCTTCAGCCCGGGCGGTGGTGCCGACCAGGCCGCTGCGACCGCTGACGGCTCCGCGGCAGGCGTCCCGGGCAGGTCCACCAGGGCTGCCCCGTCGGGGCAACGACTGAGCCGGATGCCGTCGACGTCGGTCGACGGAGCGGCGTCCGCTGCACCCGGCACCTGCATCGCACGGCCCAGTGCTCGCGCGTGCGCCTCTGCGACGTCGGCCCGGACCCCCACGCTCGGCACGACCCGTGGAGCTCCGTGGCCCGATCGCAGCACGGCACCGGCGGCCGTCACGGCCAGCACGTTCCGGCACCACGCCGGCGCTGCGGCACCTCCTCTGCCCACCCAGAGCAGCCGGTGCGTCGCCGGGGCGTGCGCGCGCCACCGCGTCACGTCTGCCACGTCCTCGGCACCGTCCACCACGACCAGCGCCCGCGGTGACGGGCCAGCGTGGGCCCCGGACGTGCCCGTGCCGGGGAGCGCCCGGGAGGCAGCACCGCTCCAGACCAGCCAGGCCCAGTCGGACACGTGACGACCACGGACCGTGACGGGGCACTCTCCGCGGCTGCCGAGCTCGCCGAGCACGACGGCCCGCGCTGCGGCCACGACGCGCTCCTCCGGACCGACCACCGCGAGGCAGCCGTCGTCGTCCCACGGCGCCGGGACCGTCAGATCGGCACCGGGCGCGCCCAGAGCCACCTCGAGGCGCAGGGACGGGATGTCGGGCGGTCTGCCGTCCACCGCGTCCTCCTGCGATGCCGGTGCCGCGGGCACCGTCCGTCGGTTCACCCACCACAGGAGCGGGCCGGTGAGGCTCGTCAGGGCGAGCAGCGGTTGGTGCACGGCGACCGCGAGGACCACGCCGGTCACCGTGGTGCCCACCGTCGACGCCGCCATCGCCGCGAACCCGCCTCCGCGGCGGCCGCGTCGGCTCCTCGGTTCCGGGGGGCGTCCCGGACCGTGCGGGGTCGTGCCCTGGCTCGGCCGTGCAGCGGATCCCGGTGGCGCGTCCCGCAGCTCGAGGATGCTGGCTCCGACGTGCACCGCGGCCCCGAGCGGCCAGCGTGCCCAGCGCCGACGCGGCAGGCGCCGGGTGCGGGTGGACCCCGGTCGCGCCAGGACCGCGTCACCCGTGGTCCGCACGAGCACCACGGGTCCGTGCCGCCGTCCGGCCCGCGTGCCCCAGGGCCGCCGGTGCGCCGCACGCACGCGGAGTCGCAGCGGCGACTGCCAGACGTCGTCCCGGACCACGAGCTCCCCGTCCGGGCCCACGGTGGTGCTGCGCACCGGCCCGACCGGCAGCACGGTGCCGGAGTCAGGTCCGGCGACCACCGCGAGGTGGCGGGCGCACGTCAGCACGAGCCGGACCGGCGGCACGGCGCTGGGAGCGCCGACCGACAGCACAGCACCCGGTAGCACGGGCGTGAGGCCAGCGGGGTGCGAGTCGTCCACGGGGGTGCCGTCGGCCGTCACGGTGGTTCTGAGGGAGGCCCACTCCGGTCGGCCGGTGAGCCGCGCGACCTCCTTGCGCAGCGTCGCCACGGACGTCCCCGCGTGGACCTCCACGTCGGTGGCTCGTACCGGGTTCAGCCCCTTGTCGGCATGGAGGACGGTCAGACGCACGGGCCGACCCTGCCGTCGAGACACCGACCCGTCGGGGCGTCCGGACCGTCCGCGCAGCCGCGCACCGGTCCCCAGGGGCGCCGGTCGGTTCGGGCGCCGTTCGGAAGTCCGCCCGACCTGCACGCCGGTGGCGGAGCAGACCCGCTCGTGACCTAGCATGGGCCAATGACCCAGGTGCTGCTGGCGGAGGACGATCCGGCGATTGCAGAACCTTTGGCCCGGGCCCTCGGGCGTGAAGGTTACGACGTGGACGTGCAAGGAACCGGTCAAGGCGCGATCGACGGTGCGCCGACGGCGGACCTCGTCGTGCTGGACCTCGGTCTTCCGGACATGGACGGCCTCGACGTCGCTCGTGCCATCCGCCACCAGGGCCTCAGCACGCCGGTGCTGGTGCTCACCGCGCGCGCCGACGAGGTGGACCTCGTCGTCGGCCTCGACGCCGGCGCCGACGACTACGTGACCAAGCCGTTCAGGCTCGCCGAGCTGCTCGCACGCGTTCGTGCGCTCCTGCGGCGCAGCGGCGCCGATCTCGTGGAGGACGACGAGCTCCAGGCGCAGGACGTCCGCGTCGACGTCACGGCGCACCGGGCGTTCCAGGGAGAGCGCGAGCTGCACCTGACGGCCAAGGAGTTCGAGCTCCTCCGTGTCCTGGTCGGGTCGGCCGGTGCCGTCGTCGGCCGTGACGGTCTCATGCGTGAGGTCTGGGGCTCGGACCCGACGGGTTCGACCAAGACGCTCGACATGCACGTCTCGTGGCTGCGCCGCAAGCTCGGCGACGACGCCAACGCGCCGCGCTACATCACCACCGTGCGGGGGATGGGCTTCCGCTTCGAGACCGCACCCAGCGCGCTCGACCGGGTCTAGCGGGTGCGCCGTCGCGTCCTGCAGGCCACGATCGCGGCGGTCACCGTCGCGGTGGTTCTGCTGGGGTTCCCGCTCGCCTTCCTCGGCGCACAGCTGGTGCGCGAGAGCGAGATGCGTGGGCTCGAGGCCCGTGCGACCTCCGCAGCGCGGGCCGTCGACTTCCGGATCGACCAGCAGATCGACCTCACGGACACGATGCTCGAGCCGTACACCGGGGGCGGCGGGGACATCGCCTCCTCCGTCGTGGTGCACGGTCCGGACGGCTCCGTGTACACGGCCGGTCCGACGATGTCCGGCCGGGTCCTGTCCGTGGACGTCACCAGCACCGACGGCGCCTCGGTGGCGCTGTACGTCTCCTGGTGGGACGTGTTCTGGCGATCGGCGCGGGTGATCGCCCTCGTCGTCGCCGCCGCCGTCGTCGCGTTCGCCGCGGGGATCGCGATGGCGATCTGGCAGGCGAACCGGCTCGCGGCACCTCTCGTGTACCTGGCCGCGTCGGCCGAGCAGCTCGGCTCCGGCCAGGTGCGTCCCCACCTCGAGCCGTCCGGCGTGGAGGAGATCGACCTGGTCGCCGCCGAGCTGGCGCGCAGCGCCGACCGCATGGCCGGCCGGCTGGCCGCCGAGCGGCAGTTCGCGTCGGACGCCTCGCACCAGCTCCGCACCCCGCTGACGGCTCTCACGATGCGGCTGGAGGAGATCACGTTGACCACGGGCGAGCCTGAGGTCAAGGAGGAGGCGCGGATCTGCCTCGAGCAGGTCGAGCGGCTGGTGCGGGTCGTCGACGACCTGCTGTCACGCTCGCGCAAGGCGCAGGGCGGTACCACGGAGGCCGTCGTGCTGTGGGAGGTGGTGCACCAGCAGGAGGAGGAGTGGGAGCGCCCCTTCGCGGTCGCTGACCGCGAGCTCGTCGTCGACGTCGACCGCACCACGCAGGTGCTGGCCACGCCGGGCGCCCTCGCACAGGTGCTCGCGACGCTGATCGAGAACTCGCTGAAGCACGGCGCCGGCACCACGACGGTCCGGGCTCGCAGCGGCGGACCCTCCGGTGCGGTGGTGGTCGAGGTGGCCGACGAGGGTCGGGGCGTGCCCGACGACCTCGCCCCGCGGATCTTCGAGCGCGAGGTGACGTCCGGCGCCGGGACCGGTCTGGGGCTCGCGCTGGCTCGGGACCTGGCGAACGCCGACGGCGGCAGGTTGGAGCTCGCGCAGCGACGCCCCGCGGTGTTCGCCCTCTTCCTGGCCGGCGTGCCGGCGGCGCTCGCACCCGACGTCGTGCTGCCCCGCGGAGCGGCGGTGTCCACCAAGGGGGAGCGCCGGCGGCGCTGACGCCGGGGTCAGACGGTCTCGGCGACCGCGTTCGCGCCGGCCGCGGAACCTGTGAACACCCACTTCTTGTAGCCGACGTACCGCAGCACGGTCGCCGCAGCGATGCCGATGACCGTGGAGACGTTGTCCGCAAGAGGACCGGCGAGTGCCAGCGTGTAGCGCGAGAACGCCAACGTCCCCACGGGGACCAGGGCGCCGACGACGTTGATCGCGCCGTAGACGACCAGCTCGCGCACACCGCGGCTGGTCTTGTGCTCGGAGAAGGTCCAGTACCGGTTGCCCACCCACGACACCAGGGTCGCAAGAGTGACCGAGAGGATCTTCGCCGTCAGGGGCTTCTGCCCCAGCAGGTGACCCGGGCCGTAGAGCAGCAGGTTGAACAGGCCGAGGTCGACGACGAAGGAGAGGCCGCCGACGGCGAGGAAGCGCGCCATCTCCCACAGCCACGCGCGCAGAGCGGCCAGGTTGAGGCGGCCGCCCACGGTGAAGCGCCCGGAGAGCGGCTCCTCGAGCAGGAGAACGTCGT
Organism: Cellulomonas sp. 14-74-6; assembly: GCA_002279095.1. Taxonomy (GTDB): domain Bacteria; phylum Actinomycetota; class Actinomycetes; order Actinomycetales; family Cellulomonadaceae; genus Cellulomonas. The sequence continues at coordinate 13,364 of NCKG01000001.1, read as the reverse complement.
CCTCCGCCACGGTCCGGGCGTGGGCCCGGTCCAGGGCATGGGGGACGAGGGTCTCGTCGGCGGCTGTCACCCGGAAACCATATCGCCGGAGCCTGACCGCGGCCTGGGCAAGAAGGGGCGAGCAGTGCGACCTCCACCACACTCCCACAACGGTTCTCAGGTGGCGTGCAGCGGAGGGCCTGCCGCAGCTGGCCCAGTTACGCTCCTGGACCGTGACGTTCCCCGTGGGCAGCCCTCCGGTGGTCGCGGTGGTCGGAGGCGGCCAGTTGGCGCGCATGATGACGCCGGCCGCGACCGCCCTCGGCCTGCACCTTCGTGTCCTCGTCGAGTCGGCCACGTCCTCTGCCGCGCAGGTCGTCGTCGACTCGCCGGTCGGGATGCCACGCGAGCCGGGCGTCCTCGAACAGCTGGCCGACGGTGCGGACGTGCTGACCTTCGAGCACGAGCACGTCCCGAACAGCGTGCTGGACGCGCTGGCCGCGCGCGGCGTCGCGGTGCACCCGTCCGCCGGTGCGCTCCGGCACGCCCAGGACAAGATCGTCATGCGGTCACGGCTCACCGCCCTCGGGATCCCGTGCCCGGAGTGGGCGCCCGTCTCCACCGAGCTGGAGCTGACGGAGTTCCTCGAGAGCCACGGCGGCACCGGGGTGGTGAAGACCTCCCACGGCGGGTACGACGGCAAGGGCGTCCGGGTGGTCTCCTCGGCGGACGAGGCGAGCGACTGGTTCGCGGCCGCGGCGGACGGCTCCGGAGCACCGCTGCTGGTGGAGGAGCGGGTGCCGTTCGGCCGCGAGCTGGCCGCCCTGGTGGCGCGGCGGCCCTCCGGCGAGCTGGTCGGCTGGACCGTGGTCGAGTCCGTCCAGGTGGACGGCGTCTGCTCGGAGGTGACCGCACCGGCTCCCGGTCTCCACCCGGCGACCGAGGCGCGCGCTCAGGCCGTCGCACGTGCCGTCGCGGAGGGCCTCGACGTCACCGGAGTGCTCGCCGTCGAGCTGTTCGAGGTACCGGACGAGGCCGGTGGGCCGCCCCGCGTTCTCGTCAACGAGCTCGCCATGCGTCCGCACAACAGCGGCCACTGGACCATCGACGGCGCGGTGACCAGCCAGTTCGAGCAGCATCTGCGGGCCGTTCTCGACCTACCGCTGGGCGACCCCTCGCCGCGGGCGCGCTGGACGGTGATGGCCAACGTGCTCGGTACCTCGCTGCCCGACCCCACCGCCGCCCTGCCGGCGGTCGCCGCGACGGACCCGGCCGCCAAGGTTCACCTCTACGGCAAGGAGGTGCGCGTCGGACGCAAGCTCGGCCACGTGAACGTCAGCGGCGACGACCTCGAGGACGTCCGCGACCGGGCGCGCCGTGCCGCAGCCCTGATCCGGGGCGACGCCGTCTGAGGTCGGAGGTCACCTCACTTCGGGGTGCCTCCGACCGTGCCCGCCGGCAGCTTGCCGTCCCTGATCTGGGCGAAGAAGGTCGGAGTGGTCGCCGGGTCGAGCTGCACCGTGGCCCCGACGTTGCCCGGTCGGTAGTCGAGGTTCTTGATCGGCGGCGTGCCCGTGATGCCCTTCGGGCCGGTCGCCGCCCGGAAGTCGAGCGCGAGGCGGGCGAGGTCCAGCACGCCGGTGGCGTCGTCGACCGTCAGCGAGTCCGACCCCGCCCGGACCAGGGCCACCTGCTTGCCCGGGGAGAGCAGGACGGACGGCGAGGCGGCGACCTTGGTGATCGCCGAGATCACCTGCCGCTGGCGCGCCGTGCGGCCGACGTCGCCGGTCGGGTCGGAGTAGCGCATCCGCGAGAAGGCGAGCGCCGTCGTCCCGTCGACTGTGCGGCAGCCGGGGGTCCACACGAGCCCGCTCAGCTGGTCGTTGACGTTGAGGTCGGAGCACAGGTGGACGCCGCCGACCGCGTTCACCACGGTCTCGATGCCGCCGAACCCGACCTCGACGTAGTGGTCCACCTTCATCCCGGTCAGCTTCTCCACCGTGGCGACCAACAGCTTGGGGCCGCCCCAGGAGTAGGCGGCGTTGATCTTGTTGGAGCCGTGTCCGGGGATGGGGACGTAGCTGTCCCGCGGGATGCTGATCAGCGCGGTCGGGCCGCTGGTGGGGACGTGCAGCAGCAGGATCGTGTCGGACCGCGCTCCGGCGGTGCCGTCCTGCATGTCCGCCGGTCGCTGGTCGGAGCCGGCGAGCAGGTAGGTGGTCCCCGGGGTGGCCGCCGCTGCGGACAGCGCCGACACATGGTGCAGGCGGCCGTTCGCCCACATGGCCAGGCCCACCGGCCACGCCAGGAGCAGCACCAGCACCAGGACGAGCGTCAGGACGACGGCACGACCGCGACGGTGGACGCGCGTGCGTCCCGCCGGGCCCGGTCCTGTCGCCGGCCGCTCCGTCTGACCGCCGCGCACCGGTGCGGCACCACCGACCTGCGGTACGGGACGGCCGGAGGAGGAGACGATGCGCCGAACGGCGGCCGCCGGTCGGACCGGTGCGGGGATCGCGTGCGTCGAGCCCGGGGGCCGGGCGTCGTGGCCCGGGCGCGGGTCCGCGCGCGGCGCGGCCCGGTCGATGCGGGTGGGCGTCGGCTCGACCGACGGTGCGGCACCTGGCACGGCGGGCGGTGACGGGCGCCGCGGCGGTGCTGCAGGCGGGACCGCCGGTGGTGCACCTGTGGGCGGGACCGGCCGGCGAGGCTTCGCGGGCCGGCTCGGGTGCGACGTGCCCACGACGATCGGCGAGTCCTCCCCGCCATCGGGGCGCGGGCGCCGGGCACCGGGGTCGAAGCTCGGTGGCGGCGTCCCAGCCGCACGTCGCTCGTTGCTCACTGGCCCTCCTCGGCGCCGCCCCTGGTCCCGACCGGTCGGGCCGGGTGCTCGTCGATCGTACGGAACGGACCCCGCTCCGACCTGGCGAGACGGGCGCGCCTCGCGGATGCTGCCGGCCCGCTGGCCAGGACGGATGCCGCACCGCCCATCGGCAGGGCGGCATCATGGGACCGCCCGCAGCAGAACGCACCGCACCGGAGGACGCCATGCCAGCACAGCCGCTCGTCGGGATCGTCATGGGTTCCGACTCGGACTGGCCCGTGATGGAGGCTGCCGCGGCCGCCCTCGCGGAGTTCGAGGTGCCGGTCGAGGTGGACGTCGTCTCGGCCCACCGTCAGCCCGACAAGATGCTCCAGTACGGCCGCACGGCCGCGGACCGAGGCCTGCGGGTGGTCGTGGCGGGTGCCGGCGGCGCCGCGCACCTGCCGGGGATGCTCGCGGCTGCCACCGCCCTGCCCGTGATCGGGGTGCCGGTGCCGCTGGCACACCTGGACGGCATGGACTCGCTGCTGTCCATCGTCCAGATGCCGTCGGGGGTGCCCGTGGCGACTGTGTCGATCGGCGGCGCCCGGAACGCGGGCCTGCTCGCGGTCCGGATCCTGGCCAGCGGCGCCGACGAGCAGGCCGCACGACTGCGGGCCGCCATGGTGGCGTTCCAGGACGGCCTGCGGGAGGTCGCCGAGCGCAAGGGCGAACGTCTGCGCACCCTCGGCCAGCAGCGGACGGGCTTCCATGCCTGAGCGCCGAGCTCCTGGGGCGCCCCCGGCGTCCGTCGAGGCCTGGGCGGTCACGACCGGGGGCCCCAGGCGGACGGCCCGCGACGGCTCAGGAGCACGAACCGGTGTTGTCCGCGGAGGTGAATGCCTCGCGGCCGGCCGCCTTGGACGCCGACGGGGCCGGGGCGGCCGGGGTCGCTGCGGCAGCCGGCGGCGTCGCGGTGCCCGACTTGGTGCCGCCGGCCGCGCTCGTCTTGGCCGGCGTGCTCGCCGTCGTCGGCGTCGGCTGCGCCGCCTCCTGGAGGATTGGCTTGTCGGCTGCCATGTTGGCCCAGATGGTGCTCGCGGCGGAGGTCCAGACGAGGCGGTTCGGATCGCTCGGTGCAGGACCCGTCGGGATCGTCATGAAGACGATGTTGTCCCGGTTGATGTTGCGCAGGTTGTAGGCGAGGCCGGTGAGGTTCTGCAGTGCAAGCCCAGAGTCGACCGTCAGCGACTTCGTGGCGGCCGACATGAAGGACAGGAGTGCGGTGGGGTCGGTCAGCACGTTCTTGCTCAGGACCTCGTTGACCATCGCGGAGATGAGCCGCTGCTGATTGCCGATCCGGTCCAGGTCGCCGCCGTTGCCGATGTTGCCGTGCCGGGCCCGGGCGAGCTGGAGCGCCTGCTGCCCGTTGAGCACCTGCTGGCCGGCGGCGAGGTTGAGTCCGGTGTAGTTGTCGTTCAGAGGGCGCGGGATGCAGATCGGTACACCTCCGACGGCGTTCACCATCGACTGGAACCCGGAGAAGTCGACAACCGCGAAGTGGTCGATCGGCACACCGGTGTCCGTCTGGACCGTGGTGATGGCGCAGGCGGCGGCCGAGGTGACGTCACCGCCGATGTCCCAGCCCGTCGAGTAGGCGGAGTTGAAAAGGTCGCTGCTGCGCGCGCTGGAGGTCTTGCCCTTCGTGCCCTTGCACGCCGGAATCTTCACCAACGAGTCGCGCGGGATGGACACCATCTCGACGCGCGAGCGATCGGCCGAGATGTGGACGACGATCGCCGTGTCCGAGCGTTGGCCGGGGTCCGCACCGCCGATGGCGGCGTTGCTTCCGCTGCGAGTGTCGGACCCCATGACGAGAATGTTGATCGGCTGACCGGCGTTCGGGTCGCTCGGGTTCGCCGCGCTTCGGGTCGGCCGCGGCCCCACAAGCCCGCTGACGTCGACCGTCGTGATGTTGCTCTGCAGGCGCTGTGCGACCGCCACCGCGCTCGAGGCGCCGAAGACCACGAGCGTGACCGCCGCGAGGGCGACGCCTCGTACGGCGTTGTGGCTCTTCAGGCCGCGCGCATGGCGGGGCTGCTGCGCATGCGGCACTGACTGGTGGCGGGCTGGCACGGGTCGATCCTAGGAGCGGTGTCGGGGCGCGCGGGGGAGCGGTCGGACAGGCGCAGTGGAGGATCTGTGCAGATCAGCGGCCCAGCTGGGCGTACTTCGCCTCGGTGGCGTCCTTCTGCGGCCGCCACCACGCCTCGTTCGCGCGGTACCAGTCGATCGTGGCGGCCAGGCCGTCGCGGAACGTCGTGTACTGCGGCCGCCAGCCGAGCTCGTCGCGCAGCTTCGAGGCGTCGATCGCGTACCGCAGGTCGTGACCCGGGCGGTCGTTGACGTGGTCGTAGGCGGTGGGCTCCTGGCCCATCAGCTCGAGGATCAGCTCGATGACCGTCTTGTTGTCCTTCTCGCCGTCCGCGCCGATCAGGTAGGTCTCCCCGATGCGGCCCTTCTCCAGGATGGTCCACACCGCGGCGTTGTGGTCGTCCACGTGGATCCAGTCCCGGACGTTCTCCCCGGTGCCGTACAGCTTGGGCCGCACGCCGTCGACCACGTTGGTGATCTGCCGGGGGATGAACTTCTCGACGTGCTGGTACGGCCCGTAGTTGTTCGAGCAGTTGGAGATCGTCGCCTGCACGCCGAAGCTGCGGGCCCAGGCGCGGACCAGCAGGTCGGACGACGCCTTCGTGGACGAGTACGGGCTGGACGGGTTGTACGGCGTGTCCGGCGTGAACTTCGCCGGGTCGTCCAGCTCGAGGTCTCCGTAGACCTCGTCGGTGGAGATGTGGTGGTACCGCACGCCGTGGCGGCGCACCGCCTCGAGCAGCTGGTAGGTGCCGATCACGTTGGTGCGGACGAAGGGCCACGGGTCGTGCAGCGAGTTGTCGTTGTGCGACTCGGCGGCGAAGTGGACCACCACGTCGACGTCCTTCACCAGGCTGTCGACCACGTCGGGGTCGGCGATGTCGCCCTTGGCGAAGACGACCTTGCCCTCGACGGGGTCGAGGCTGCGCTCGTCGCCGGCGTACGTGAGCGCGTCGAGCACCGTCACGTGCACGTCCGGGTGCTCGCGCACCGTGTGGTGGACGAAGTTGGAGCCGATGAACCCGGCTCCGCCGGTGACGAGCATGCGCATGGAAGGACCTCGCGGTGGTGGGGTTGTGCGGCGAATGCTAGCCGGTGGCTGGGTTGCCCGTCAGGAGCGGTACCCGCCCGCCGGGGTGCGGGACGGCGGCACCAGCAGCTGCTCGACCGCACCGCGTCCGACGCGCGCCGTCCGGCCGACACGGTGCCGCTCACGCAGCGTGCTCGGGAGCAGGCGCAGGTAGCTGGCGAATGCCCGCAGCCTGATGCGGACGAGCGGCGCCGGCTGGGACCGGCGGACGGCGATCGACGCGGTCGTGAGCAGGAAGCGTCCCACCACACGGATCGCGAGCTGCGCCGTCGCATCCTTCGACACGGTCAGCAGGCGGTTGCGTGCGTCGTGGAAGCGGAACAGCTCGCTGCCCTCCCCGGACGAGGCGGCGTGCCGGTGGTGCACCACGGCGCCGGGGCAGTGCTCGATCCGGAACCCGGCGAGCCGCAGCCGCCACGACAGGTCGGTGTCCTCGTAGTACATGAAGTAGCGCTCGTCGAAGAGCCCGACCTCGCGGAGGGCCGACGTGCGGAGGATCGCGGCTGCCCCGCTGAACCCGAACACATCTCGTGGGGGGTGGTGGTGCGCGGAGTCGGCCAGCCATCCCCGGTCGACCCCGAAGCCGTCGGTGCGAACCTCGTTGCCGGTCGAGTTCACCAGCTCGACGCCGCCGTGCTCGTCGGCCACCCATCGCCCGTCCGGCCCCTCGACCGCCGTCCGCTCGTCGGGGTCGGCCGCCCGGAACCGCTCCCTGAGCAGCACGGTGGCGGCCATCGCGGAGACCGTAGCAGGCGCCGCGTCCATGGCGCTGACCAGCCGGTCGACGAAGTCGGGCTCGGCGGTGGCGTCGTTGTTCAGCAGGACGACGTACCGGCTGCGCAGGCGGCGCAGCGCGAGGTTGTTCCCGCCCGCGAAGCCGAGGTTGGTCGACGATCGGACCAGCCGGACCCACGGGTGCTGTGAGGCGACGAGGTCAGCCGTCCCGTCGGATGACGCGTTGTCCACCACCACGACCTCGAGACGTCGACCGTGCAGCTGCTGGGCCGCCAGGGAGTCGAGGCACTCGAGCACGAGCGGTCCTGCGTCGTACGTCACCGTCACGACGGTGACGTCGGCGGGACCCTGCGCGCGCCCGTCGGCGTCCGTCGGCGCGTCGCTCACGGCCGGACCGCCGGTGCGCCGCAGGAGCAGCCGAGCAGCACGGTCATGGGCACGGCCGATGGTCTCACGCACGCCCTGCCTCGTCAGGGTGGGTGCGCGGCTCGGGGCGGCGCGCCGGCCGCCGGTACGGTTCCGCCATGACCGGGGGGACGGGCGGCTGCCCGCTGCGACTGACCGTGATCGTCCAGCGCGTCGGCGCGGGTGCGCGATGAGCGGCAGAACGGTGCTGGTGACCGGCGGTGCCGGGTACATCGGGTCGCACGTCGTGCAGGCGTTGCGCCGGGCGGGGCGCCCCGTCCTGGTCGTGGACGACCTCTCGAGCGGCGACGCCGCCCGGATCGACGGCGTCCCGATTCTCCGGCTCGACCTCGCGGAGCAGGGCTCGGCTCCCCGCATCGCGGCCGCCGCGCGCGAGCACGACGTCGCGCTCGTCGTGCACCTCGCCGCGCGCAAGCGGGTCGACGAGTCCCTCCGGCGACCGCTGTGGTACTCCGAGCAGAACGTCACCGGCCTGCTGGTCCTGCTTCGGGCGCTCGCCGACGTCGACGTGCGCGGCTTCCTGTTCTCGTCGTCCGCTGCCGTCTACGGCGTCACGGGCGACGCACCCGTGACCGAGCAGCACCCGACCTCCCCGGTCAACCCGTACGGCCGCACCAAGCTGATCGGCGAACAGCTGCTGCGCGACGTCTCACGTGCGGCGGGGCTGCGGACCGTGTCGCTGCGCTACTTCAACGTCGCGGGCGCGGGTGATCCTCGTCTGGCCGACCGGGGGACAGGGAACCTGGTGACCATGACCGTCGACGCTCTGCGTCACGGTCGGACCCCGGAGGTCTTCGGGACCGACTACCCGACACCCGACGGCACGTGCGTCCGCGACTTCGTGCACGTGCAGGACGTCGCCGACGCGCACGTCGCGGCCCTCGACGCGCTCGACCGGGGCGACACCATGCCCGACGTGCTCAACGTGGGCACGGGACAGGGCGCGTCGGTGCTGCAGGTGGTGGAGCACCTCTGCGCTGCGGCGGGGCGGCCGGGGGGCTGGGTGGCGCGGCCGCGCAGAGCAGGCGACCCGCCTGCGGTGGTGGCCGACGCCTCACGGATCCACGAGGTGCTCGGCTGGCGCGCCTCCCGGCGCCTCGACGAGATGCTGTCCAGCGCCTGGGAGGCCCCGCTCGTCGGCTGACCGTGCGTCCTGCGAACTCGCGTCGGACGGCGGGGTGTCGGGGGCGCTGAGCCGGCCCACCGAGCTCGAGCCGAGCACCACGAGCAGGAAGCCGACGAGGGCTGCGACCCCGCGGCCGGGGGCGGCCCGGTCTCCCGCAAGGACCATGCCCAGGAGAGCGCCTCCGACCGTCTCGGTCGCCGTCAGGGCGGCCGTGACAGCGACCGCCGGCGCCCGCTGGAAAGCGAGCACGGTCAGTCCCAGGCCGAGCACGCCGCCGACCAACGACGCCCACGTCGCGGGCGACGCCACGAGGCTGAGAGGCTGCAGGTCCGTGAGGGTGTGCACCCCGCCGGCGAGGATCGCGTAGCCGGCGCCGGCCAGGGTCGCCAGCGCGAGCCCTGCGCCCCGCGTCGGAGGACGGGACGCGACCCACGCTCCCAGGCTCGCCACGAGCACCGAGCCGACGACGAGCACGACCGGTGCCCCCGCGACACCGTGCGCGGGTGCGGCGCGCGTGGACCAGGCGAGCAGCACCAGGCCCACGGCGACGGTGAGCAGCCACCACCACTCGCGGCGGTGCAGGCGGCTGCCCAGCAACCTCGTGGCGAGCAGCGCGGCGACCGCGAGGGACGAGGAGCGCCCCGCCTGCACGACGAACACCGGCAGCACCCGCAGTGCCGCGAAGGACGCCGCGAATCCGAGGGCGACGAGCAGCAGCGCCACGACATAGGTGGGGTCGCGCAGCAGGCGCCACGCGACCGAGACGTGCAGTCGTTCCGCGTGGCCACGGCGCGCGGCACGTGCCTGCAGCACGACGGCGGTTCCCGAGAGTGCCGCAGCGGCGGCGACCGCCCCGAGCGCCCAACCCATGTGCTGCTCCCAACTACCTGTGCGTGGTCAGTGCACCAACTATGCTCGCTCACGCCCGTCCGGCCCTGAGCCGTGCCGTGGGCGCTCACCAGCCGAGGGGACATGACTCACAACACGCCCGTGCCCGCTCGGGCCGTCGTCCGTCACCCCACCCGGTACCCGTGGTCGCTCGTGCTGGCCCTGTTCGTGGTCGTCACGGCGGGGCTGAGCGCCGTCGTCTCTGCTGTGGACACCGTCAAGCCGAGCGCCGGCGGCACCGGGCAGACGTGGATCGACGGCTGGTTCCAGTTCGACTCGGGCTGGTACGCCGGCATCGCCCAGAACGGCTACTCCTACACACCCGGCCAGCAGTCGGCGATCGCGTTCTTCCCGGTGTACCCGCTCCTGGTCCGGGCCGTGACCGCGATGGTGGGTGACGTCCAGCTGGCCGGTCAGCTCGTGGCCCTGGTCAGCGGCCTGGCTGCCGTCCTGCTGGTCGGTCTCTGGGCCTGGCAGCGGCTGCCGCGCCGTGCGGCGCTGCTCACGATCGGTGTCACGCTCACCTACCCGTACACCCTGTTCCTGCACGGGACGATGTACGCGGACGGCCTGTACCTCCTGCTGGCGGTAGGGGCGTTCATCCTCGTCGATCGACGCTGGTACCTCGCCGCCGGCCTCGTCGGAGCGCTCGCGGCAGCCAGTCGGCCGTTCGGGATCGCCGTGGCAGTCGGCCTCGTCGTGCGGATCCTGGAGACGCTGGCGCAGGAGACGGGCCGGACGGGGTGGCGTGACCTCGTCGTCGCGATCCGCCGGGTGCGGGTGCGGCACGCGGGCGTGCTGGTCTCCTTCGCCGGTCTGCTGGCGTGGATGGCCTACCTCGGGGCCGAGTTCGGGAACCCTCTGGCCTTCGTCGAGACGGAGTCGTCACCTGGCTGGAACCAGGGTGTCGGTCCGCGCACGTGGTTCAAGATCGCCTACCTCGGGATCCTGCACCATCAGCGATGGGCCCTCGCGGCCAACCTCACGCTGCAGGCCCTCGCCTGCGTGGCTGTCGTGCTGCTCGTCCGGCGCGTCACGCGGCTCTTCGGCTGGGGCTACGCCGCGTACACGCTGGTGGTCATCGCGATCCCGATCCTCGGGACGAAGGACTTCATGGGCGCCGGCCGGTACGCGCTGGCCGCCTTCCCCGCGCTCGCGGCCGGCGGTGACTGGCTGGCGGAGCGACCGCGCTGGGTCGCAGTCCTGACCCTGATCGCGATGACCGCCGCGATGGTGGTTCTGACCTGGTACTTCGCCAACGGTGTGGAGGTGTCGTGAGCGACGCGGGAACCCTCTCCGTCTTCTTCCCGATGTGGAACGAGGAGGACTGCATCCACGCCGCGATCGGCGCGGCTCGGGACGTCTGCGAGAAGATGGTCGCGGCGGGGGAGATCTCCGACTTCGAGCTGGTGATCGTCGACGACGCGTCGACGGACAGCACACCGCAGCTCGCCGACGCGCTCGCGGCCGCCGACCCTCGCGTCCGGGTGGTGCACCACGCGCAGAACCGCAAGCTCGGCGGCTCGATCAAGACCGGTCTGGCGACGTGCACCGGCGACTACGTCCTGTACACGGACGCCGACCTGCCGTGGGACATGGCCGAGCTGCGGCGCGCGCTGCGGGTGATGCGCGCCCACGGTGCGGACCTGCTGTGCGCGTACCGGCTCGACCGCACCGGTGAGGGTGCGGTGCGCACCGTGTACTCGTTCTTCTACAACGGCCTGATCCGAACGCTGTTCAAGACCCGGGTCCGCGACATCAACTTCTCCTTCAAGCTGCTCACGCGGAAGGTGGTCGACGCCGTCCACCCCGTGAGCGAGAGCTCGTTCATCGACGCCGAGCTGGTGATCCGGGCCCGCAACGCCGGCTTCCACCTGATGCAGATCGGCGTGGACTACTTCCCTCGGACGCGCGGGGTGTCGACCTTGTCGTCGCCGTCCGTCATCCGGGCGATGGTGCTCGAGATGCTGCGGCTGCGGCGCGAGCTGCGTCGGTCATGAGCGCGCGGACGCTCGTGGTGACGGCGGACGACCTGGGCCTGACCCCCGGGGTGAACGCGGCCGTCGCCGAGGGCTACGACCGCGGGATCGTCACGGCCACGTCGCTGCTCGCCGTCGGCCGAGCCTTCGACGACGCCGCACGCGTCCTGCGGGAGCGACCCGGCCTCGAGCTGGGCGCGCACCTCGCCCTCGTCGGCGAGGACCCTCCGCTGCTGACGGCCCGCGAGATCCCGACGCTCGTCGACGCGAGGGGCGCCTTCCCGTTGTCCTACCGCACCGTGGTCGAGCGTGGCCTCCTGGGCCGTCTGGACCCCGACGACGTGCGGCGCGAGCTGTCCGCCCAGCTCGAACGGGTGCTCGGGCTGGGCCTGGCGGTCACGCACGTCGACACGCACCAGCACACGCACCTGTGGCCGGCAGTGGGGACGGTGGTCGTCGAGCTGGCGCGAGCAGCGGGCGTACCGGCCGTGCGGCTCACCACGAGCCACGCCCGCAGCCTCGTGGGGTTCGGGGTGCGTGCGCTGGCCGGCCCCCTCCGGGCGCGCGTCGCGGCTGCAGGCCTGACGGGGACCGAGGACTACGCAGGTCTCGACGAGGCCGGCTCGATGGACTCCGCGGCGTTCGGCGCGGCGCTCCGAGCCGCCGCGCGCCGCGGGGCCACGACTCTCGAGATCAACTGCCACCCGGGCGCCGCAGGCGAACCCGACCTCGAGCGGTTCGCCTGGGACTACCACTGGGGGGCCGAGGCGGCCATGCTGGTCGACCCCGGCACCGCCTCGGCCGTCGGCGCGAACGGCTACCGGCTTGGTGGGTTCTCGGCGCTGACCGGTCGCTAGGCACCGGTCGCGCCGCCGCGGCGCCCCGCGCGCACCGTCTCAGTCGCCCAGCACGCGGGCGTAGGCCCGCACCGTCGCCTCGGCGCACGCTCGCCACGTGAACCCGGCGGCGTGCTGCCGGCGCACCGCACGAGCGGCGTCGTCGTCCGCGGTGCCGCCGAGCGCGAGCAGGCCGGTCGTCAGCCCCTCGACGTCCAGCGGGTCGGCGTACCGCACGACGTCGCCTCCGACCTCGCGCAGCGCCGGGATGTCGGCGGCCAGCACTGGTCGACCCGCCGCGAGGGCCTCGAGCACGGGCAGACCGAAGCCCTCGTCCAGGGAGGGCAGCACCAGTCCGGCCGAACCGGCGACGAGGCCCTGGAGGTCCCGCTCGTCGAGCCAGCCCGTCAGGTGGGTCCCCGGCACGCCGGCCAGGCTCTCTTCCCGGCCCGCCGGACCGGCGAGGACGAGATCGGGGACGTCACCGCCCGAGCGCGCCGCTCGGAACGCCTCCAGCAGCCGCGGCAGGTTCTTCCGAGGGTCGAGCGACCCCACGAACACGACGTAGTCCGCGGGCAGCCCGAGCTCGTCGCGGCGCCGGGCGGTCAAGGCTGTGGCTGCGGACCAGGACGCATCGACCCCGAGGCGTGTCGCGGTCACCCTGTCCGCCGCGAGCCCGTAGTGCTCGCGGACATCCCGGGCCACGGCGTCGCTCGGCGTGACGACGTGCGCACCACGGCGCAGCGCACGCGGCACCAGGTGCCGGTAGGCCAGGCTCGCCGCACTGACGGTCCCCGGATGCGTCACGTAGGTCAGGTCGTGGACCGTGATCACCTCGCGCGCCCGAAGCGTCGGCGGTGAGACGAAGTTGGTGCCGTGGAACACGTCGGTGCGTCCGACGAGCGCCTCGACCGGGGGCACCTGGGCCCGCTGCCACAGTGCCTGGAGCGCCCGCGCGGGCACCCGAAGCCCCCGCTGGGTCACGCCGCGCGGCAGCTGCGCGATGCGCCGGCCCCGCCACGACCAGGTGGACACCTCCACCTGCGCACCCGGCCAGCGGTGGTCCGCCGCGTCGGGAAGCTCGCCGAGCAGCGCCCGCACGTAGCGGCCGACGCCGGTCTCGCGGCCGAGCAGGGGAGTGCCGTCCAGCACGATGCGCATGTCAGGCACCGGTCCCGGCGGTCACGTCAGGCATCCCGTGCGGGTGCCGGCCCCCCGGCGCTCGCAGGGCCCGAGCGGTGATCATGCGCTCCTCCAGGTTCGGTCCTCGTGGGCGTGACGAGGCTAGCGGGTGGCCGATCACCCGACGCCGTACGCTGCTGGTCCCAGGGGTGGGCGCGGTCCGGTG
>NCKG01000221.1:0-3687 GCA_002279095.1 Cellulomonas sp. 14-74-6 | reverse complement strand
GTCGCGCGCCAGCAGGTGCTGACGGGCCAGCAGCGCGCGACCCAGCGCACGCGGGGAGAGCTGGTCGTCGGCCACCCGGCGACGGTAACGCGGGCCACCGACACCGGGAGTGCTCAGAGCCGGCCGGCGGCCTTGAGCGCGAGGTACGTGTCCGCGAGACGCGGTGCGAGCTCGTCCGGCAGCGCGTCCAGCACCTCCACGCCGAGACGTCGCAGGCGCTGCGCCACCGCCTCCCGTTCCAGCACGGTGCGCTCGGCCGCCGCGGCGTCGAACACCTCGGCCGTGCTGCGGCGACCGTGCCGCAGGTCGTCCACCTCCGGGTCCGCGACCGAGGCGAGCACCACCACGTGCCGGTCCGTGAGCCCGGCGGCCACGCCGAGGACACCCCGCTCGACGGCAGCGGGGTCCACGGTGCTGAGCAGCACCACCAGCGACCGCCGACTCAGCCGGCTGCGCACCTGACCCACCAGGCCGGCCCAGTCGGCCTCGACCAGTGCAGGCTCGACACCGGCCAACGACTCCGCGACGGCCGGCAGCACCCGGCCGCCTGTCCGCCCGGCCGTGCTCGCTCGGACCCGGCGGTCCCAGGCGAGCAGCTCGACACGGTCACCGGCCCGCGTGGCGAGCGCGGTGAGCAGCAGTGCCGCCTCGATCGACGCCTCCAGCCGCGGGGCGTCCAGGACGCGCACGGCGCTGGTGCGGGAGGTGTCGACGACGACCAGCACCCGCCGGTCCCGCTCGGGCCGCCAGGTGCGCACCACCACGTCGGCACGGCGGGCGGTCGCGCGCCAGTCGATGGAGCGGACGTCGTCGCCGACGACGTACTCGCGCAGCGAGTCGAACTCCGTCCCGGCCCCGCGCACCTGCACCGCGGCGCGGCCGTCCAGCTCGCGCAACCGGGCGAGCCGGCTCGGCAGGTGCCGCCGCGAGGCGAACTCGGGAAGCACACGCAGCCGCCCGGGAACCGGGAGCGAGGCCTGGCGGCCGGCCAGTCCGAGCGGACCGACGGTGCGCACCGTCACCGCGCCCGCCGGGATGTCGCCCCGCCGTGTGGGCCGCAGCGCGCTGACCACGCGGGCCGCCTCGCCGACCGGGACGTCCACGGCGTGGCGAGGTGCCCGTCGGCCGAGCGCGGCGGGTGCGCCCGGTTCGACCGGTCCCGAGGTCGGCAGCGCCGACGGCGGCCACGCGTCCCGGACCAGGCCCCGCAGCCTGCGTCGGTCGAGGTTGGTGATCGTCAGCGTCGAGCTCGTCGGCTCCGTCCTGCGGACGGACGCCGGCACCGACCGGGACACCGCCAGCCGTCGTGGGGACGCCGCGAGGGCGACGTCCACCGCGCACAGCACCGCGACCAGCGCCGCCCACGCGAGCACCGTGCCGGGGACCGGCAGCAGCAGCACCGCAACGGCGCCGAGCGCGGTCAGCGCCACGGCACGCCACGTGATCGCCACCGGGCCGCCTCAGCGGGGGACCGGCACCGAGGCGAGCACGGTGTCCAGCACCGACTCCGCGGTGACGCCCTCCAGCTCGGCCTCGGCACGCAGCTGGACCCGGTGGCGCAGGGTGGGATGCGCGAGCGCCTTGACGTCGTCCGGCGTCACGTAGGGCCGTCCGCTCAACCAGGCCCACGCGCGCGAGGTCGCGAGCAGCGCCGTCGCACCTCGAGGCGAGACACCCAGCGACAGCGACGGCGACTCTCGCGTCGCCCGGCACAGGTCGACCACGTAGCCGAGCACCTCGCGGGCCACCTGCACCCGGGCCACCTCGGCGCGGGCCGCCGCCAGCTCCGCGGGGCCCGCGACGGGCCGAAGGCCGGCGGCGGCCAGGTCCCGCGGGTCGAAGCCGGCGGCGTGCCGGGCGAGCACCTGCACCTCGTCGGCGCGCTCGGGCAGCGGCAGGAGCAGCTTGAGCAGGAACCGGTCCAGCTGGGCCTCGGGAAGCGGGTACGTGCCCTCGTACTCCACCGGGTTCTGCGTGGCGATCACGACGAACGGGTCGGGCAGCCGCCGCGCGGCGCCGTCCACCGAGACCTGCCGCTCCTCCATCGCCTCGAGCAGCGAGGCCTGGGTCTTCGGCGGTGTCCGGTTGATCTCGTCGGCGAGCAGGAGGTTGGTGAACACCGGGCCGGCCCGGAACGAGAACTCCGCCGTGCGGGCGTCGTACACCAGCGAGCCGGTCACGTCGCCCGGCATCAGGTCCGGCGTGAACTGCACGCGCTTGGTGTCCAGCGCCAGGGCCGCCGACAGGCTGCGCACCAGCAGCGTCTTGGCGACACCCGGCACACCCTCGAGCAGCACGTGGCCCCGGCACAGCAGCGCGATGACCAGGCCGGTGACCGCGGCGTCCTGACCGACCACCGCCTTGGCGACCTCGGCCCGCACCGCGGCCAGGATGCCGCGCAGGTCGACGGAGGGGCTCGGGGCGGCGGCGTGGGACCCGGTCGCGCCCGTCCCCGGGCCAGGTGGGTACACGCCGACCGCCGGTGCCGCCCCGTGCTGCGGGGCGGTGGCAGGTCGGGGCACGGTGGCACCGTCACCACCGGGGGTCGCTGCCGGGTACGGCGCGGCCGAGGGCGGCACGGGGGACGGCGGCAGGACGTCGCTCACGATCGGTGAACCTCGCTCTCCAGGTGGTCCAGCTCACGGGCCAGCACGGCCAGTGCTCGGTCGTCGGTGGGTGACGAGCCGTACAGCAGGCGCTCCACGTCCGCGGCCGCCCGGCCGGTGGCACGGGAGATGGCGGCCACCGTGGCCGGCCGGTCGGCGGAACGGGGCAGACCGAGGCGGGCCGCCGAGCGCGACGCCGCACCTGCCCGCAGGGCGGCGGCGGCGTGCGCGTGCGCGCCCGCGCGTCGGTAGAGGCGGCCGCGCCCGCGGGTCGTCTCGCCGGCACGCACGACGACGGGCAGCCGCTCGCTGACCACCGGTCCGAGCCGACGGCCGCGCCACGCCGCCGCCACTGCGACCGTCGCCACGGCGAGCAGCCCCAGCTGAACCAGCCACGGTGGCATCAGGTCGGTGAGGCTGGTGCCGCCCTGCGAGTTCCGCTCGATGCCGAGGTCGTCGGAGGACGGGAGGTACCAGACGAGGTCAGGGTGCGTTCCCAGGAGGCGCAGGGCCAGCGCCGCGTTCCCCTGGTCGGCGAGGGACCGGTTCGTCAGCGGGCCGGCGTCGGTCAGGACGCTGACGCGTCGTGCGCCGGCGACGACCGCGAGCGCACCGCCCTCGCCCGCGCCCGACTCGGGGAAGCACACCGTGACGCCCGGACCGTGGCCCCGGACCGCACCGGCGGCCGTGATCGACCCCGCCGCGACGGCGTCCGGGTCGTCGCAGGTGGCGCCGCGCACGTCGGTGGTCGAGCCCCCGAAGCTCGGGACGACGCCGGGGGCCAGCCTGTCGAGCACGTCCGGCGTCTCGACGAGCACGAGGTCCGCCGCGCTGCGGCCGATCCGGCCGACCATGTCCGGCGTCAGGTAGAGGTCACCGAGCACCAGGAGCGTGCTGCCTGCCGTCGCGGCCTTCTCCGCGGCCGCGATGGTCCGGACGTAGTGCACGTGCACGCCGTGGCGCGCAAGGATCTGCGCGAGCGCGCGCGCCCCGGTGTCCCCGGGGTTGTCCGGGGCCAGGGGGGCGGTGGAGGTACGCGGAGCGGGCAGCACCGCGAGGAGGCCGCCGACGAGCAGCAGGG
>NCKG01000220.1:0-3690 GCA_002279095.1 Cellulomonas sp. 14-74-6 | reverse complement strand
ATCCGCGTCACGCCGGACGGTGTGATCGCCACGGACCTGGGCTCCACCAACGGACTGTTCGTCGAGGGCCACCAGGTCCCCGCCGCCACCCTGCTCGACGGCAACACGCTCACCATCGGCCGCACCCGGATCCTGTTCTGGACCGGTGGCGAGCCGGAAGCGGACGGGTGACACCGGCGCATGAGCGAGGTCACGGTCACTCTGCTGCGCTGGGGATACCTGGCGCTGCTGTGGGTCCTGGTGCTGTCCGCCATCTCGGTGCTCCGCCGGGACCTGTACGGCACCCGCATCGTCGACCGCCGACGCGCCGCGCAGGCGGCGCGCAACCGTTCCGCGCAGCCCGTCCCGGCCTCGACCATCCCCGAACCGCCGAGCGCCGCGGCACCCGAACCGGCCGCTCCCGCTCGGCAGCCGCGCCGATCCCGCTCCACCGGCGGCCCCACGCGCCTGGTGGTGACCGAGGGGGCGCTGCGCGGCACGATCCTCCCGCTGGGCTCGTCGTCCGTGCTGGTCGGCCGCTCACCCAGCTGCACGCTGGTGCTGGACGACGACTACTCGTCCTCCCGCCACGCCCGCCTGTTCCAGCAGGGCGACCAGTGGTTCGTCGAGGACCTCGGCTCCACCAACGGCACGTTCGTCGGCGAGCGCCGCGTCGAGTCACCCACCCCCGTCCCCACCGGCACGCCGGTGCGGGTGGGCCGCAGCGTCCTCGAGCTGCAGAGGTAACCGGGTGAGCATCGGCCTGCGGTACGCGGCCCGGTCCGACGTGGGGCTGGTCCGCGCCAACAACCAGGACTCGGCCTACGCCGGTCCGCACCTGCTGATGGTGGCGGACGGCATGGGCGGGCACGCCGGCGGCGACGTCGCGTCGTCGGTGGCAGTGGCGGCCTTCGCGCCGCTGGACGACGAGGCGCACGGCCCGGACGATGCGCTCGCCGAGCTGGAGCAGGCCATGGAGAACGCGCGCGAGGAGATCATCGCCCGCTCCGAGGCCGAGCCCGACCTGACGGGCATGGGCACCACGGTGACGGCGATCCTGCGCACCGGCAACAAGCTGGCGATGGCGCACATCGGCGACTCGCGCGGCTACCTGCTGCGCGACGGCGAGCTGACGCAGGTGACCACCGACCACACGTTCGTCCAGCACCTGGTGGACACCGGCAAGATCACGCCGGAGGAGGCCGTGCACCACCCGCAGCGGTCGGTGGTGATGCGGGTGCTCGGCGACTTCGACACCGACGTCACCCCGGACCTGTCGGTGCGCGAGGCCCGCCGCGGCGACCGGTGGCTGCTCTGCTCGGACGGGCTGTCCGGGTTCGTCAGCGCGGACACGCTCGCCGAGACGCTGCGGGACATCGCGGACGTGGACGCCTGCGCCGACCGGCTGGTGCAGCTGGCGCTGCGCGCCGGCGGCGGCGACAACATCACGGTGATCGTCGCGGACGTCGTCGAGCTGGACGACCTGCGGGACGGCACGGCCCCCGGCACCGCGACCACGGTGGTCGGAGCCGCCGCGAGCTCCCGCAACCGACCCACCTCGGCGGCGGACGGTCCGGCCGCACGTGCCGCGAGCCTGACGAAGCGGGCCGCTCGCGCCGTGGGGCTGGGTGGCGCGGCGCACGAGGCTGAGGACGACGACAACCACGCGGCCGCGGTGGACGACGAGGAGGCGGCCGACGAGCGCGCCGCCGAGTCGGGCCCGACGCGCCGGAGCCTGCTGGTGGTGTGGTCGGCGGCGCTCGGCCTGGTGCTGGTGCTGCTCGGTGCCGGCTACGCCTGGAGCCAGACGCAGTACTTCGTCGGCGACGACGGCGGCCGCGTCGGGGTGTTCCGCGGCGTGCCGTCGGCCGTCGGACCGCTGCAGCTCTCGTCGGTGGTGGAGCACAGCGACGTGCAGGTCAGCACGCTGCCGGACTACCTGCAGCAGCGGGTGCGGGCCACCATCCGGGCGACCTCGCTCTCCTCGGCGCGGGACCAGGTGTCGGCCCTCGCCCAGGCGGTGCCGACACCCGAGCCGTCCGGCAGCCCGACGCCGACGGCATCGGCCACGCCGAGCCCGAGCACGACGAGCCCGGACGCGACGTTCACCGCCTCCCCGCTCCCGGCCCCGGTCCCCACCGTCGTCGGCCCGTGATGGCGACCGTCCAGCCCCTGCGGGTCCGCTCCGGCCGTGGCGTCGAGCTCGGCCTGCTCGTGCTCGCCCTGGTGCTCGGGGTGGCGGCGTACGCCCTGGTCGGCATGGGGGTGAAGGACAAGGTCCCGTCGAACGTGCTCTGGTACGGCGTCGGCATGGCCGTGACGGCCGTCGGCATGCACCTGGTGCTGCGGTGGCGGGCTCCCTACGCCGACCCGGTGATCCTGCCGATCGTCGTCGCGCTGAACGGCATCGGCCTGGCGATGATCTACCGGCTGGACCTCGCCGCCGAGTCCAAGGGGCGCCCCACCGACTTCGCGGGCAAGCAGCTGGTGTGGACCGCGATCTCGGTGGTGCTGGCCGCCGTCGTGCTGATCTGGCTGCGGGACCACCGCACCCTGCGCCGGTACACGTACACCGCGGGCGTCGTCGCGCTGGTGCTGATGGCCTCACCGATGCTGCCGGTGATCGGCAAGGACGTGAACGGCGCCCGGATCTGGATCCGGGTGGGCGGCGTCGGCCTGCAGCCGGCGGAGCTGGCCAAGATCGCGCTGGCGATCTTCTTCGCCGGCTACCTCGTCACCAACCGGGACACGCTCACGCTCGCCGGCCCGAAGGTGCTCGGGATGCAGCTGCCCCGCATCCGGGACCTGGGGCCGATCCTCGTCGTCTGGGGTGTCTCGCTGGCGATCCTGGTGCTGCAGAGCGACCTCGGCACGTCCCTGCTGTTCTTCGGGCTGTTCGTCGCGGTGCTCTACCTCGCCACCGAGCGGATCTCCTGGGTGGCCATCGGCCTGGTGCTGTTCGCCGGCGGCGCCGCCGCAGCGGTCGCGACGATCCCGCACGTCGCCGTGCGCTTCTCGGCGTGGTCCAACGCGCTGTCCAACACGGAGTTCAACCGGCCCTTCGGCGGCTCCGGCCAGCTGGTGCGCGGCCTGTTCGGCATGGCCAGCGGCGGACTCTTCGGCACCGGCTGGGGGCAGGGGCGGCCGGACCTGGTGCCGTTCGCCGAGTCCGACTTCATCGTGCCGTCGCTCGGTGAGGAGCTGGGGCTGACCGGCCTGCTGGCGATCCTCGTCCTGTACGCGGTGCTGACCGAGCGCGGGCTGCGCACGGCGATCGGCGTGCGGGACGGGTTCGGCAAGCTGCTGGCCGGCGGCCTGTCGTTCGTCATGGCGTTCCAGGTGTTCGTCGTCGTCGGCGGCGTGACGCGCCTGATCCCGCTCACCGGGCTGACCACGCCGTTCCTGGCGTACGGCGGCTCGTCGCTGGTGGCCAACTGGGTGATCGTGGCGCTGCTGCTTCGGGTGTCCGACGACGCCCGGCGCCCGGCGCCGGCGATGCGCGCGGTCGCCACGCCCTCCGGCGGCACGCCCGCGGTCGGCAACCCGGCCGTCGGCGGCCCGGTGGGCCGGCGTCCCGCGCCGCGCGGCGCCGAGCCGGACGAGAACCCGACGGAGCGGATCGGGGGCCTGCCGTGAACACCCCGCTGCGCCGCCTCGCGACCATGATGCTGGTGATGTTCGTCGCCCTGATGGGCAGCGCCACCTGGGTGC
>NCKG01000219.1:0-3694 GCA_002279095.1 Cellulomonas sp. 14-74-6 | reverse complement strand
CAGCTCGAGGTGCAGCCGCGGCGACGTGGCGCCGGCCATCTCGGTCAGCGCCGCGTTGGCCAGGTCGGCAGAGCGGGACAGCTCCGCGGCGCCGAGGTGCGCCGCCTGGGCACGCATCCGGTCCAGCTGGTCCGACGGGATCATGCCGAGGGCCGCACCGGCGGCATCCCCTGCCGCCGCCAGCACGATCAGGTCCCGCAGCCGCTCCAGCAGGTCCTCGACGAACCGCCGCGGCTCGTGCCCGGTGGCCACCACCCGCTCCACCACCGAGAACGCGGTGGCGCCGTCGCGGGCCGCGATCGCCTCGACCAGGTCGTCGAGCAGGGAAGCCGGCGTGTAGCCGAGCAGCGCCACGGCGCTCTCGTACTCCAGACCGCTGTCCCCCGCGCCGGCGATCAGCTGGTCCAGCACCGACAGGCTGTCCCGCACCGACCCGGCACCGGCCCGCACCACCAGCGGCAGCACGCCGGAACCGACCGGCACACCCTCCGTCTCGCACACCTGCGCCAGGTAGGGCACCAGCACGTCCGGCGGGACCAGCCGGAACGGGTAGTGGTGCGTGCGGGACCGGATGGTGCCGATCACCTTGTCCGGCTCCGTCGTCGCGAACACGAACTTCACGTGCGGCGGCGGCTCCTCGACGATCTTCAGCAGGGCGTTGAAGCCCTGGTTGGAGACCATGTGGGCCTCGTCGAGGATGAACACCTTGTACCGGTCCCGGGCGGGGGCGAAGGTGGCCCGCTCGCGCAGCTCGCGGGCGTCGTCAACACCGCCGTGGCTGGCGGCGTCGATCTCGACGACGTCGAGGCTGCCCGGGCCGCCCGTCGCCAGCTCGATGCACGACTCGCACTCCCCGCAGGGCGTGTCCGTCGGGTGCTCCGCGGTGTTCTGCGCGCAGTTGAGCACGCGCGCGAGGATGCGCGCCGAGCTCGTCTTGCCGCAGCCGCGAGGGCCGGAGAACAGGTAGGCGTGGTTGACCTGCCCGGAGCGCAGCGCCTGACGCAGCGGTGCCGTCACATGGTCCTGCCCGATGACCTCCGCGAAGGTCTCGGGCCGGTACCGGCGGTACAGCGCTGTGGTCACGTGCGAACCCTATGCGGCGGATCTGACACCCTCGGCCCTCGGCGGCTCAGGCGAGGGCGCCCATCGGGTCCCACGCCGGCAGGACGATGGGCTCGGCGGTCAGCGCGGGACGCAGGTCCTCCGGCAGGGCGTCGGTGCGGACGACGACCTCGAAGACGTACTCGTCGAACCACGAGTCGTCCATGGTGAAGAAGCCCTTGTCGGCCTTGTCGTCGCCCCAGCTGTTCTCCACGCGCCACCGCCGCGGGGTGTCGTCGACCACGTCCACACCGGTCAGCAGCATCGCGTGGGTCATGGCCGACTCGCCGGAGACGACCCGCTCCTCCTTGGTGGTGGACAGGTCCACCCCGTACACGCCGGAGTAGTCGAACAGGTCGGCGGCCCAGATGCCGTCCTCACGGTGCATCTGCGGCTTCACGTCGCAGCCGAACCAGACAGGCTCACCGGAGACGATCGACGCCGCGGCCAGCTCCTTGATCGTCGCCATCGGCGCGTTGACGTACCGCACCTGTCGGCCGCCGACCACGTTGCCGAGGTTGGCCACGGTCAGCGCCGCACCCTTGGGGTGCTCGGTGCGCGGGTCGTCCACCAGGCACACGTACTGGGTCAGGTCGAGGGTGACGTACCGCTCGAAGAACTGCTGCGGGGTCAGCACGCCGTCGCGGTGGAACTGCTTCTCGTCGTCCGTCCACTGCCAGTCGAACGAGGTCGGCGGCGTGCCCAGGTGGATCGTCAGGATGGTGTGCACGTCCGTGAGGATCTCCGCCTTGACGGCCGCCACGTCACCGCCGTCGGCCACCGCCGTGCGCAGCGCCAGCGCGCCCTTGCGCAGGCGCGCCCGCAGCTGGGTGTTCATCGCGTCGGTGTCGGACGACGACTGCGTCTCCGGCATCGCCTCCTTGGGCACCACGCCGTGCTTGAGGAACACGCTGACCGCCATGTCCCACTGACCGCCGTCGCCCAGCAGGCTCTGCAGCAGGAAGCTCACCAGGCGCGAGTCGATCGGCTCACCGGCCGTCGCGACGACGTCCTCGCAGAAGAAGTTGGCCCGCTCGAGCTTGTCCCAGTACATGGCGTAGTTCTGGCTGAACTCGAACTCCTTGACGCCCAGGCACTGCTTCGCACCGACGCGCAGCAGGTTCAGTGCGGCGAACAGCCAGCAGCGACCGCTCTTCTTCTGGTTGGCGACGGACCAGTCGTCGAGCTGGTTCGACACGCTGGTGCGGATCGAGGTGGCGCGTGCGTGGTTCATCGCCACCTCGCCGACCGGGGTCCGGGTGACGGCGTTCTGCGCGCGCAGCCGGGCCGGGTCCGCAGCGAAGCCGGCGGCCAGGGTGGCGACGAAGTCGGGGTGGAGCGGCGTTGCCGCGACGGTTCCGGTGTGATCGGTGCTCTGCGTCGGGATGAGTGCCGGCGTCTGGGTCGGGTTCGGGGTCGGGGTCTGGTTCGAGGTCGTGGCGGTCACGCCCGCCATTGTGGTCCTCCTCTGTTGTCCGCCTCGTGGGGCTGCGGTTCGCTGAGCCCATGGCCCCCGACGGCGCGGTCCGAGGTTCTGCAGGCGATCCCGAGCTGGCCGGGCTGTACCGGGCCACCGCGACCCCGGCCCGGATGGACGTGCCACCGCTGCAGTGCCTGATGGTCGACGGCTCCGGGGACCCCGAGACGACACCGGCCTATGCCGACGCGGTCGGCACCCTCTATGCCGTCTCCTACGGCCTGCGCTTCATGGCCAAGGCGATCGGTGAGCAGCCGTGGAAGGTCGGGCCGCTCGAGGGGCTGTGGTGGGCCGACGATCCCGACGCCTTCCTCACCGACACGCGAGCGGACTGGCGCTGGACGATGCTGATCGTCCAGCCGACCCGCGTCACGGCGGACCTCGTCCGACGCGCGCTGCACGCGGCGGTCGCCAAGGGCCGTGCACCCGCGGCGGAGCACCTGCACCTCGACGTGCTCGACGAGGGCACCGCCTTCCAGGTGCTGCACGTCGGCCCGTACGACGCCGAGGGGCCGACCATCGCCGGCCTGCGCCGCGCCATCGCCGAGCAGGGGTATGCGCTGCGTGGCGCCCATCACGAGATCTATCTGGGCGACCCCCGCCGCTCCGCGCCAGAGCGGCTCCGGACGATCATCCGCCAGCCGGCCCAGCCCCCGGAGGACGCGCCGCAGGGGTAGGCCCGTGGGCCGGCGCGGGGCTCGACGGGGCCGAGGGTGCGGGCGGGCCCGGCACGAGGCGGGGGCGGAGCCGACGGCTCAGGCCTTGACGGACCCCGACCCGGCACCCATCTCGGGTTGTACGCGCCGTGTACGTATATCGGGCGTACAGGCCGTTCGGTACCTTGCCGAGTCGCGCGGACTCGTCGGGACAGCTTGGGCCGCCCACCGTCGGGCGCGATGGACTGGGGAAAACGGGCATTTCGGATCGCGGCTTGTGCCAGGCTGCACGCGCCCCCACCGCCGCGCCCGCCGAGGTCACCCCATGTCGACACGCGCCCGCACCCACCACCGGACCGGTCGGCTCGCGCTCCTCGTCCCACTGGCCGTCACGGCCCTCTTCGCCGGCTGTGCGCCGGACCCAACGCCCGCGCCGACCCCTGTGGCGCCGACCCCCTCC
>NCKG01000218.1:0-3708 GCA_002279095.1 Cellulomonas sp. 14-74-6 | reverse complement strand
CAGCGGGCCGCCACGTCCGTCATGCGGAAACTCATCGGTCCGCATCGTGGGCCGACCTAGACTCGCAGGCGCCCCTCGTCCGATCGCGGTCTGATCGCGCAACCCCTCCGGAGCGCACCCTCGTGGCCCTCATCGTGCAGAAGTACGGCGGCTCGTCCGTCTCCGACGCCAGCAGCATCAAGCGCGTCGCGAAGCGGGTCGCCGAGGCGAAGCGCGCCGGCAACGACGTGGTGGTGGTCGTCTCGGCGATGGGTGACACGACCGACGAGCTGATCGACCTCGCCCACCAGGTGACCCCGCTGCCGCCCGAGCGGGAGATGGACATCCTGCTGACCGCCGGCGAGCGGATCAGCATGTCCCTGCTCGCGATGGCGATCGACCAGCTCGGCGTCGAGGCGAAGAGCTTCACGGGCCAGCAGGCCGGCGTGATCACCGACGAGACGTACGGCAAGGCCCGGATCATCGACGTCACGCCGAGCCGCATCACCAAGACCCTGTCCAAGGGGCAGGTCGCCATCGTCGCCGGCTTCCAGGGCGTCAACCTGGCCACCAACGACGTGACCACCCTCGGCCGCGGTGGCAGCGACACCACCGCCGTGGCGCTCGCGGCGGCCCTCAAGGCCGACGTCTGCGAGATCTACACCGACGTCGACGGCGTGTTCACCGCCGACCCGCGCATCGTGCCGAGCGCCCGCAAGCTCGACCGGATCAGCTACGACGAGATGCTCGAGATGGCCGCCAGCGGCGCGAAGGTGCTCATGCTGCGGTGCGTCGAGTACGCCCGCCGCTACCAGGTACCGGTGCACGTCCGGTCCTCGTTCTCCACCCACCCGGGCACGCTGGTCACGGACGAGCCCGACACCACCCAGGAGGTTCCCGTGGAGCAGCCGATCATCTCGGGCGTCGCGCACGACCGCTCCGAGGCGAAGATCACCGTGGTCGGCGTGCCGGACGTGCCGGGCAAGGCCGCGAAGATCTTCACGGTGGTCGCCGGCGCCGGTGTGAACATCGACATGATCGTGCAGAACGTGTCCGCGGCCCGGACGGGTCTGACGGACATCTCGTTCACGCTCCCCGCGACGGACGGCAGCGTCGGCATGGCGGCGCTGGCGGAGCACCAGCCGGAGATCGGGTACGCGTCGCTGCAGTACGACGACACCATCGGCAAGCTGTCGCTGATCGGTGCCGGCATGCGCTCGCACCCCGGCGTCAGCGCCAAGCTGTTCGAGGCGCTGTCCGAGGCCGGTGTGAACATCGAGATGATCTCCACCTCCGAGATCCGCATCTCCGTGGTGACCCGGGCCGACTCGCTCGACGAGGCGGTCCGCGCGGTGCACACGGCGTTCGGGCTGGACTCGGAGTCGGACGAGGCCGTCGTGTACGGCGGGACGGGGCGGTGAGCGGGATGAGCGGTGTGAACGTCGCAGTGGTCGGGGCCACCGGGCAGGTCGGTGGCGTGATGCGCCGACTGCTGGCCGAGCGCGAGTTCCCGGTCGCGTCGATCCGGTACTTCGCGTCGGCGCGGTCCGCCGGGCGGACGCTGCCCTGGGGTGACGACGAGATCACGGTCGAGGACGTCGCGACGGCGGACCTGTCCGGCATCGACATCGCGCTGTTCTCCGCCGGCGGGGCGACGTCCAAGGAGCAGGCGCCACGTTTCGCCGCCGCCGGTGCCCTGGTGGTCGACAACTCCTCCGCCTGGCGCAAGGACCCTCGCGTCCCGCTGGTGGTCAGCGAGGTGAACCCGCACGCGCTCGACGACATCCCGCTGGGCATCGTCGCCAACCCCAACTGCACCACGATGGCCGCGATGCCGGTGCTCAAGCCCCTGCACGACGAGGCCGGGCTGCGCCGACTGATCGTCTCGACCTACCAGGCCGTGTCCGGTGCCGGGCTCGCCGGTGCGCAGGAGCTCGACTCGCAGATGCGCGCCGCCGTCGAGGAGGACACGCTCGGGCTGGTGCACGACGGCTCGGCCGTGCACTTCCCCGCGCCGACCAAGTTCCCGCGGACGATCGCCTTCGACGTGGTGCCGTTCGCGGGGAACCTGGTGGACGACGGCCTGCGCGAGACCGACGAGGAGCAGAAGCTCCGCAACGAGTCCCGCAAGATCCTCGAGATCCCCGACCTGCTGGTGTCCGGAACGTGCGTGCGCGTGCCGGTGTTCACCGGTCACTCGCTGTCGGTCAACGCCGAGTTCGAGCGGCCGCTGTCCGTCGAGCGGGCCTACGAGCTGCTGGCCGACGCCCCCGGCGTGCAGGTGGAGGACATCCCGACGCCGCTGCTGGCGGCCGGCAAGGACCCGTCGTACGTCGGCCGCATCCGCTCCGACGAGGGCGCGCCCGAGGGGCGCGGTCTCGCGCTGTTCGTGTCCAACGACAACCTGCGCAAGGGCGCCGCGCTCAACGCCATCCAGATCGCCGAGCTGCTGGTCGCCCGCCGCTTCGCCACGGCCTGACGTTCTCGAGGACCGGCTCCGGCACCCGTGCCGGGGCCGGTCTGCGTCGTGGGGCCGGTCGCCGACGGCCTCAGGCCCCGGACGCCACCACCACGGTCATCACCAGGCACAACGCGCCCGCGACGACGGCGAACCAGGCCCGACCGCGGCCGTGGCCGCCGGTCGACGCGCGACGGATCGCGACGATGCCGAGCGCCACCGACAGCAGCCCGACGACCGCACCGAACGCGGCCCCTGCCGTTCCGACCATGGCCATGAACCACGCGAAGAGCGCGAACAGCCCGACGTAACCGGCGACGATCGACTGCCACGAGCGCCCCACCGGCAGCACCCAGTGCAGACCGTTGCCGGGCCCCATGTCGCTGCCGGCGGCGGCCGGCGGACCGTAGGCGGCCGCG
Organism: Cellulomonas sp. 14-74-6; assembly: GCA_002279095.1. Lineage (GTDB taxonomy): Bacteria > Actinomycetota > Actinomycetes > Actinomycetales > Cellulomonadaceae > Cellulomonas. Next base: position 852 of record NCKG01000218.1, on the reverse strand, counting down.
GCATACGCGCCGGGCGCGTACCCCGGTCCGTACGGACCGGAGGCGTACGCCGGCACCTGGGCAGCGGGCGCGGCGACCGGTGTGACGTGCTCGGTCCATCGGCTGCCGTCGAACCAGCGGACGACGTTCGGCGTGGACCCGTCCGGGTACCAGCCCGCGGGTGGAAGCGGCGCACTCATGAGGCACGCATCGTCAGGTGCCGGCGCGGCCTTGAGCGTCGTCACCCCTCAGTGCGACAGCACCTCGTCCGCCAGCCGGGCCGAGCGGGTGGCGCCCTCTGCGACGGCATCGGCGCAGAGCACCAGCCAGGCGGCGACCCGGTCCGGGTCACCGGTGGCGAAGCCCGCGGCGGTGGCCTGGTACACCAGCGGCGCATCCGCCCAGACGGACTCCGCGACGGCGCACCCGGTCGGGTCGAGGCCGCCCGCGCTGACGGTGAGGCGGGCGACGGCACGGGCGACCACGCCGTTGGCGGCGGTGAACGGCCGCAGCGCCAGCAGCTCGCCGTGCAGCACGGCGGCCACCACCCCGGCAGGGGCGCCGGTGCGGCCGACCAGCTCGGTCAGCACGGCCAGCCGGTGGCCGACGTCTGAACCGGCCGGAGCGGCTCCCAGACCGGCGAGGTCGGCGGTCGGGCGGTCGCCACGCGGGCGGCCCAGCTCCTCGTCGGGAACCCGGCCGGCCGCCGCGAGGGTGTGCAGCCGTGCGAGCAGCTGGCCCAGCGGGAGCGGGCCGATGGTGCCCCTGCCGTCGCCGACCCGGCCAGGCGCTCCGAGGTCCGGCATCAGGCGCTCGACGGCCGCGTGCGTCCGCACCGCACCCCGCACGACGTCGTCCGTCGGCCCCTGTGCG
>NCKG01000217.1:0-3717 GCA_002279095.1 Cellulomonas sp. 14-74-6 | reverse complement strand
CGAGCGTTCCAGGCGCCCGCCGACTCACCGGCGATGCGGACCGCGCGCTGGGCGCTCGGGGAGGCGTGGGGCGCCGAACCGGCCGACATCGGCGTCGGCGGGTCGATCCCGTTCATCGCCGAGCTGCTCGAGGTGTTCCCCGACGCGGCGATCCTGGTCACGGGGGTGGAGGACCCGGACAGCCGGGCGCACGGACCGGACGAGTCCGTGCACCTGGGGGAGCTGGAGCGCGCGGTGCTGGCCGAGGTGCTGCTGCTGGAGCGGCTCGCGGGACGGTGACCTGTCGCTGACCGGCCGCCGACCCGGGGCTCAGACGGGCGGGTGCGGGTCGTACTGGATGCCGCGACGGACCCGCCGCGCCATCTGCGGCGACTCCAGCCGGGCGACGAGGTGGAGCGCCATGTCGATGCCCGCCGACACGCCGGCCGAGGTCACGACGTCGCCGTCGTCGACGAACCTCGCCTCGGTGTCGGCGAGCACGCTGGGGTCGAGGCCGGCCAGCTCGTCGAAGGCGTCCCAGTACGTCGTGGCGGGCCGGCCGGCCAGGAGCCCGGCTGCCGCGAGGACCAGCGCGCCGGTGCACACGCTCGCCATCAGCGGCGTCGTCGCGCGCATCTGCCGCACCCAGGCGAGGTGCTCCGGGCTCGCCGCGAGGGCACGGGTCCCGCGTCCCCCGGGGTAGACGAGGACGTGCAGGGGACCGAGCTCACCGGCGGGCAGGTCAGGGACGAGCGAGAGACCGTGCGCGCAGCGCACGCCCGCCCCGTCGAGGGAGAACGTGACGACCTCGGGGTGCAGCTCCGAGTGCGCCGCCCACCACGCCAGCACCTCGAAGGGGCCGACGACGTCCAGCTCCTCCGCACCGTCGAAGACGAACAGCCCGATCCGCAGCGGGTGCCCGGTGCCCACGTCGACCTCCGTCAGTAGCCCGGCAGGGCCAGCATCTGGTCGAGGGCGACACGGGCCCAGTGCGCGTCGTCCGGGTCGACGACGATCCGGTGCGGCACCCGACCTGCAGCCAGCGACTCCAGCGCCCAGGTGAGGTGCGGGAGGTCGATGCGGTTCATGGTCGAGCAGAAGCAGACGGTCGAGTCGAGGTAGTGCACGGTCTTGTCCGGGTGGGCCAGCGCAAGGCGCCGGACCAGGTTCAGCTCGGTGCCGATCGCCCACGAGGTTCCCGGGGCAGCCGCGTCGAGCGCCTTGATGATGTACTCGGTCGAGCCGACCATGTCGGCCGCCTCCACCACCTCGTGCTTGCACTCCGGGTGCACGATCACCGTCGTCGCCGGGTCGGCCGCGCGGACCGCCGCGACGTTCTGCGCCGAGAAGCGCCCGTGCACGGAGCAGTGCCCTCGCCAGAGGATCATCCGGGCGTCTCGCAGCTGCTGCGGGGTCAGGCCACCGCCCGGCTTGCGGGGGTCGAACACGACGCAGTCGTCCAGGCTGAGGCCCAGCTGCCGCACGGCGGTGTTGCGGCCCAGGTGCTGGTCCGGCATGAACAGCACCTTGCCGGTGCCGTCCACGCCACCGACCCGGTCGAACGCCCACCGCAGGGCGACGTGCGCGTTGGACGACGTGCAGACGGTCCCGCCGTGCCGGCCCGTGAAGGCCTTGATCGCCGCGGTGGAGTTCATGTAGGTCACCGGCACCGTGGACTCGGCGACACCGGCGTCGGCCAGCACGTCCCAGGCGTCCTCCACCTGGTCGATGGCGGCCATGTCGGCCATCGAGCACCCGGCGGCGAGGTCCGGAAGCACCACCTGCTGGTGGTCGGCGGTCAGGATGTCGGCCGACTCCGCCATGAAGTGCACGCCGCAGAAGACGATGAACTCGGCGTCCGGCCGGGCGGCGGCCTCACGAGCGAGCTTGAACGAGTCGCCCGTGACGTCCGCGAAGGCGATGACCTCGTCGCGCTGATAGTGGTGGCCGAGGACGAAGGCGCGGTCCCCGAGCTGCGCGCGGGCCGCGCGAGCCCGTTCGACGAGGTCGGGGTCGCTCGCGGCCGGCAGTGCGCCGACGCACTCGACCCCGCGCTCGGACTGCAGGTCCGAGCCTCGGCCGAGGAGCAGGAGAGCGGACGGCATGGGCTCGACGAACGCACCACGCTCGGGCGTGACCAGGCTCATCGTCCGATCTTCCCATACCGCCGAGCGGCCCCTCGAGCAGGTTCGGTTGCCGACGTGCCACCATCGCGGCGTGCGCGTGCTGCTGGCTCCTGACAGCTTCGGGTCCTCCCTGACGGCCCGGGAGGCGGCGGAGGCTCTGCGGGCCGGTTGGTCGGCGGGGGCGTCGCACGACGAGGTCTCCGCCTGCCCGCTGGCCGACGGCGGTCCCGGCTTCGTCGAGACGATCCACAGCTCGCTCGGGGGCCGGCTGATCCCGGTCACCGTCACCGGGCCGCTGGGAGCTCCGGTGCCCGCGGTCGTGCTGCTGGTGGCGGCGCACGACGAGGCGCCCAGCACCGCGTACGTCGAGACGGCCCAGGTGATCGGCCTGCCGCTGGTGCCGTCGGACCGGCGCGACCCCGGCCGGACGACGACCCGAGGGGTCGGGGAGCTCCTGACGCACGCCCGTGCGACCGGTGCGGCGCGCGTGGTGGTGGGTCTGGGTGGGTCCTCCACCAACGACGGCGGAGCCGGGATGCTCGTCGGCGTCGGGCTGCCGGACGCGGCCGGCCGGCTCGGCTCGGGCGGTGCGGCGCTGGCCGGGCTGCTCGCCGAGGACGTCGCCGGCCTGCCCGAGCTGCGCCGGGAGTGGAAGGACGTCGAGCTGGTCGCCGCGTGCGACGTCGACGTGCCCCTCCTCGGTCTGCAGGGTGCGAGCGCCGGCTTCGCTGCGCAGAAGGGGGCGTCGGTGCAGCAGGCGCAGGAGCTCGAGGCGGCCCTGGCGCACCTGTCCCGGCTGGTCGGCGAGGCTCTGCGGCGCGATGAGCGCCCCGACCTGTTGTCCGGCGCTCCGGGTGCCGCGCGCCTCACGGCGGTTCCGGGTGCCGGAGCTGCCGGTGGTCTGGGGTTCGGTCTCGCTGCGCTCGGAGCGCGACTGGTGCCCGGTGCGGCCCTGGTCGCCGACCAGGTCGGCCTGGCGGACCGGATCGCGGAGGCGGACGTCGTCGTCACGGGCGAGGGTCGCTTCGACTGGCAGTCGTTGCACGGCAAGGTGGTGTCCGAGGTGGCGGCCCGGGCGGTGCCCTTCGCGGTCCCGGTGGTCGTCGTCGCGGGCGAGGTGCTCGTCGGCCGGCGCGAGCTCGCGGAGGCCGGTGTGGCCGCCGCCTACGCGGTCGCCAGCGCCCCGGAGGACGTCGAGCGGGCGCTCGCGGATCCGGCCGCCACCTTGGCAGCGCGCGCGGTCAGGGTGGCGCGGACGTGGTCGCCGAGGCCGCGCTGACGTGCGCCGGTGGCCCGATGCGCCGCTCCGCGGAGGGCGTCGTACGCTGACGGGGAACATCAGCGCGCAGCCCGGTGTTGCGCGAGGGGTCGGGCCGAGACCGGCCGCGCCGAGCACGCACCCTTTCGGGAGACAGCATGACCGAGACAACCCAGACCGCGACGCACGGCGTCCAGCTGACCGACGTGGCGGCCGCCAAGGTGCACAGCCTGCTTGAGCAGGAGGGTCGCGACGACCTCCGGCTGCGCGTGGCCGTGCAGCCCGGTGGCTGCTCGGGCCTGATCTACCAGCTCTACTTCGACGAGCGGATCCTCGACGGCGACGCCGTCAAGG
>NCKG01000216.1:0-3726 GCA_002279095.1 Cellulomonas sp. 14-74-6 | reverse complement strand
CTCCCGGACGACGAGGTGCCGTTCGAGGACCCCCGCGACGTCCCCCGGGACCCGGTGGCCGGCTCGGGCGCCCGTACGGCGGCCCCGGGCTGGTCGGACGAGCCCGACGAGCCGTCGCCGGACGACCCGCTGGTCGACGGATCCGGCCTGGTCGGCGCGCCGCTGGTCGCGCGGCTGCTCGGCGGCACGGTCATCGACGAGCAGATCGACGACCCGAACGCCTGAGTCGCCCGCCGGGAGGCGTGGCTCTGCGACGTCGACTCCGGGCGGTCCGTCCGTCGCGTCGACCGCTGCCACGGCCGCCCTCCGACGCCCCGCGAGGTCAACTGGATGGGTGACCAACTAGGCTGACCGCGTGTACGAGGGGGCGATCCAGGACCTGGTCGACGAGCTCGGGCGGCTGCCCGGGGTCGGCCCCAAGAGCGCCCAGCGCATCGCGTTCCACATCCTCTCGGCCGACCCGGCGGACGTCCGTCGTCTGGCCGACGCGCTCACTGAGGTCAAGGCCCGCGTCCGGTTCTGCGAGATCTGCGGCAACGTCGCCCAGGAGGCGCAGTGCCGCATCTGCCGCGACCCGCGCCGCTCCCCGAACGTCATCTGCGTGGTGGAGGAGGCCAAGGACGTCGTCGCGATCGAGCGGACGCGCGAGTTCCGCGGCCGGTACCACGTGCTCGGCGGCGCCATCAACCCGATCGGCGGCGTCGGTCCGGACGACCTGCGGATCGCCTCGCTGCTCAGCCGGCTGGCGGACGGCACCGTGACCGAGGTGATCCTGGCGACCGACCCGAACGTCGAGGGCGAGGCGACCGCCACCTACCTCGCCCGGCTGCTGGTGCCGATGGGCCTCGCGGTCAGCCGGCTCGCCTCCGGCCTGCCGGTGGGCGGGGACCTGGAGTACGCCGACGAGGTCACCCTGGGCCGGGCCTTCGAGGGCCGCCGACGGATCAGCGCGTAGGGAGCGGACGATGACCGACAGCGACACCGACGACCTCGCGACCCTCGCCCGGTCTGTGCACGACGAGGCGCGCAGCTACCTGACCACCGTGACGGAGGTCGCGGCCGGCTCCGCCCCCGAGGCGACCCTGCCGCTGCTGCTCCTCGCGCTGTCGGACGTGATCGCGGCCGGTGCCCGGCTCGGTGCGATCAACGACGTGGTCCCGGCGCTGCGGTTCGAGCCCGACGTCGGCCCCGACCCGGATGTGGAGCCGCTGCGCGCCAACCTGGCGAACGTGTTCGAGGGCGTCGACGAGTACGTCGAGGTGGTCGACCCCGTCGTCGGGCCGGAGGTCGCGCAAGCGACGCTGTCCGGCGACCTCGTCGCGATCGCCGGGGCGCTCGCCCAGGGGCTGCGCCACTACGAGGCGGGCCGCCCGGTCGAGGCGCTGTGGTGGTGGCAGTTCTCCTACCTGTCCGACTGGGGCGAGCGGGCGTCGTCGGCCCTGCGCACCGTGCAGACGATCCTGGCGCACCTGCGGCTCGACGTGGACGACGACGTGGCCGCCGAGGCGGAGTACGACGCGCTGCAGCCCTGACCAGGGCGGACGTCGGGGTACGTCGACCGAGCCCCGGGCCTCGGGCCTCAGGCCACCCGCACGCCGCGCGGCAGCGTGCGCTGCGGGATGCGCAGCCGACGGACGGCGGTGACGTAGCCGGCCGCGCCGAGCAGGACGGTGAACCCCAGGCCCCACGGCCACACCGGCACCGCGGACGGCTGCGCGCCCTCGGTGGGCAGCGCCGCCTGTCCCGCCGGCCCCCAGCACTCGTTCGAGACACGGGTGGCACCCGCACGCGCGGTGCGGATCTCCTCGCGGATGGCCGCGAACGGTGACGTCACCGACCGCAGGTCCTGCTGCGGCACGGCGGAGGCGTCGGAGACGACGACGAACGGGTTGGCCGCCAGCAGCCACCACGTCCGCTCGGTGTGGGTCACCGGCCGGGTCTCCACCTGCCACTCGCAGGTCGGGGACGTCACGCTCGTCGTGTCGCTCGCCAGCGCGGAGGACGCCGACGACGGCGAGACCCCCCACACCCGGACCTGCTCCTGGGAGGTGTTCGCGGGCAGCGTCAGGCCGAAGAAGACGAGGGTGAACACCGCCAGGGCCGAGACCCCGAGGAAGGTCAGCACGGTGGAGCCGGCCGTCCGGGCGGTGAGCGCGGAGAAGCCGATGCCCATGCCGCACACCGACGCGAGGATCACGGCGGTCACCACCACGACGCTGACCAGGGTGCGCACCGACGTGCCGCCCATCGCCATCGCCACTGCGTAGAACGGCACGCTGGCGACGAGGAAGGCGGTCGCGGCGGCGAACCCCGCCAGCAGCTTGCCGGTGGCGATCTCGGCTGGGGTCAGCAGGGTCACCTGGACCGTGGCGAGCGTCCCGGCGGCGCGGTCGCCGTTCACGGCGGTCGACGACAGGGTCGGGGTGACCAGCAGCCCCAACCCCAGCACCAGGAACGTCACGACGAAGAACAGCAGGGGGCCGCGCTGCAGCGGCGACGCGTCGTTCCCGGTCAGGGTGCCGAGCGCCCCGGTGGTCAGCGCGGTGATGGTGCCGACCACGAGGAACCAGACCACCAGCGCGACGATCCAGCGGGTGGACCGCACCCGCTGCCGCAGCTCCAGGGCTGCCACCGTGCGCACCCCGTGCCAGGACAGTCGCCACGTGCCGCTCATCGCCGCTCCTCGTCCAGGGCCAGGTAGGCCTGCTCCAGCACCCCGCCGGCGGGGCCGATCGAGACGAGCGGCACCCCGGCCGCCACCGCGTCCCGCACCAGCCGGGCGGCGCCCTCGTCCCCGTCGACGTCGATCAGCACGGCGTCGTCGTCGGGCCGCCAGGCGGCGTGCACCGAGGTGAGCCAGCCCTGCAGCGCGTCCGCGTCCAGCGCGCGCACCCGCCACGGCCGGCGGCCGCCCGCGGTGCCGAGGGTCGCCTCCGTGCCGCCCGTCAGCACCGTCCGGCCGCGGGACAGGAACACCGCGTCGTCGGCCATCTCCTCCAGCTCGGACAGCACGTGGCTGGACACGAGCACGGTGCGACCCTCGTCCGCCAGCCGTCGCAGCAGCTCGCGCAGGTCGACCCGGGACCGCGGGTCGAGCCCGGAGGCGGGCTCGTCGAGCAGCAGCACCGCCGGATCGTGCACCAGGGCGCGAGCCAGTCCCAGCCGCTGCTTCTGACCGCGCGACAGCACCGCCGCCGGGCGGTCGGCGTACTCCGAGAGGTGCACCAGGGCGAGCAGCTCGTCGAGGCGGCTGCCGACGGAGGTCGTCGGCAGCCGGTAGGCCGCGGCGAACGTCCGCAGCACCTCGCGGGCCGTGAGCGAGTCCCACGTGCCGAACGTGTCCGGCATCCAGCCGGTGCGGGCCCGCGCAGCGGGGCCGTCGGTCACGGGGTCGTACCCGTCGATGCTGACCGTGCCCGCGTCCGGCGCCAGCAGGCCCGCCAGCACCAGCAGCAGCGTCGTCTTCCCGGACCCGTTGGGCCCCACCAGGGCGGTGACCCGACCGGCGCGGGCGTGCAGGTCGACGCCGTCCAGCGCCCGCACGGCGCCGAAGCTGCGGACCACGCCCGCGGTGCGGATCCCGTCCGGGCCGCCCGGACCGGGCGAGCGGGGTTGGGTAGGGACGGCCGAGGCAGCGACGTCGCCGGTCATGGCTCGACGGTAGGGGTCGGGACCGGGCACCGTGCCCGGTTTCTGAGGGGATCCTGTGCCGGGACTGCGCCGGTT
>NCKG01000215.1:0-3727 GCA_002279095.1 Cellulomonas sp. 14-74-6 | reverse complement strand
GTCCACCAGCACGACGCACACCCGCTCGGCCGCCGGCAGCAGCTGGTGCCGCACGCGGCTGCGCCGCGGGCCGTCCGGCGCGGCGGCGTTGGTCGGGTCCTGCCACGGCACCAGCCGCAGGGCGGTGCACGCCGCCGCGGTCTCGGCGCGGCGCAGCCGCAGCAGGGGGCGGCGGAACGGGCCGCGGCGCGTCGGCATGCCCGCCAACGACCGGGCGCCGGACCCCCGCGCGAGCCCGAGCAGCACGGTCTCGGCCTGGTCGTCGAGGGTGTGGCCCAGCAGCACCGCCGCCGCACCGGTGCGCCGCGCCGCCTCCTCGAGGGCCGCGTAGCGGGCGTCCCGCGCCGCGGCCTCAGGGCCGCCGGGGCCGCGAACGGTGACCGGGACCACCAGCACGGGATTCAGCCCCAGCCGACGGCACTGCTCCGCGGCGCGCGTCGCCACGGCGGCCGACCCGTCCTGCAGACCGTGGTCCACCACCACGGCACCGGCGCGCAGCGGGGGCACTCCCCCGGCCTCGTCCACGTGGCGCGCTGAGCGTCCGACGACGAAGGCCGTGCCCGCCGCCAACGCCAGGGAGTCGGCGCCGCCGGAGCACGCGACCAGCACCAGCGAGCCGGCCGGCAGGTCCGCGAGCTCGCGGCTGACCGCCAGCCGCACCGCCGCGACGGCGGCCGAGGGGCCGGTCACGCGCTCAGGGCCGGACGCGGGCGACCCACGCCGCGGGGTCGGCGATCTCGGCAGCCGTGGGAAGGGTGTCGGCGGACGTCCAGACGGCGTTGAAGCCGTCGGTGCCGACGCGGGCCCGCACCCCGCGGACGAAGGCGGCGCCCTCGCGGTACTGCGCCAGCTTGAGGTCCATGCCGAGCAGCCGGCGGAGCAGCCGCTCGAGGCCACCGGCAGAGGCGCTCGCGTCCCGGCGGGCCTCGAACGCCGTCCGGATCCGGCCGACGGTCGGCACCACGGCCGGCCCGACCTCGTCCATGGTGACGTCGGCGTGCCCCTCGAGCAGCGCCATCACGGCGCCCACCTCGTCGAACACCGCCCGCTGCGGCGGCGTGAGCAGGCCGAGCACCCCACCGCCGCGGCCGCCCGCCAGCGCCCGCCCGATCGCCTCGAGCAGCTCCTGCGCCTCGAGGCGACCGGTGCCCGGTGCGAGGTCGCCGAGCAGCTCCTGAGCCCGGCTCCGCACGTGGTCCGCCAGCCACGGGGCCGCCGCGAACTGCAGCGCGTGCGTCAGCTCGTGCAGGCACACCCACAGCCGGAAGTCGGCCGGGTCCACCCCCATCGCCGTCTCGACCGCGAGCACGTTGGGCGCCACCAGCAGCAGCCGGCCCGCGGGTTCGGTGAACGGGTCGAACTGGCCCAGCACCTTGCCGGCCAGCACCGCGAGCACGCCCCCCACCTGCGCCGCGGCGGCCTGCCGGGCGGCGGGCGGCACGACGACGGGGCGGCCGTCGGCGTGCCGGGACAGCGGCCCGAGCAGCGACGCGAACACCTGAGTGCTGGCCAGTGCCCAGCGGGGACGGTCGACGACGAGCACCCGGGCGAGCTGCTCCGCGGGCCGGCCGTCCGCCGGACGCATGCCGGTGGTGTCCAGCACCGGGGCGCCGGCGCGCGCCGCCGCATCGCGCAGCTCCGCGACCAGGGCCGTCAGCTCGGCGTGGTCGGCCGTCGGTCCCGGTGGGGCCAGGCGGCCGGCCACCCTGGCGGCGGCGCTCCAGTCGACCGGGCCCGCGGTGTCGTCGTCCACCATGACGCTCACGCTAACCCGGTGCGGCGCCGGGCCGTCCGGGACCGCGTCAACGACAGCCGCACGCCGCGAGGCCGCTGACGAAGGCGTCGAGCGCCCGACGCGGCGGGTCCTGCCCCACGGCACCGGTCTGGTCGGCCAGCACCGCGAACAGCAGCTGGCGGCCGTCGGCGGTGACCACCGTGCCGGCCAGCGACGTCACGTTCGGCAGGCTGCCCGTCTTGGCGCGCACCAGCCCGCGCGCGTCGCTCTGCGTGAACCGGTCGAACAGGGTGCCGGTCAGGCCGGCGATCGGCAGCTGCGTGGCGATCTCCGTCAGGGCCGGGTGCGAGCCGTCGACCATCAGCTTGAGCAGCCGCACCAGCAGAGTCGGCGGCAGCGCCGAGCCCGACGCCAGGCCGGAGGCGTCCGTCAGGTGCGCGCCGTTGACGTCCACCCCCAGCGTCGAGACGGCGCGCAGCACCGCCTGGGTGCCGCCCTCGAAGCTGCCCGGCAGCGTCTGGCGCAGCGCGACCAGGCGCGACACCACCTCGGTGATCGTGTTGTCCGAGCTGTCCAGGACGTAGCCGACCACCTGGTCCAGCCGTGCCGACCGGACCTCTCCCAGCACCCGGCCGTCGGCCGGCGCGGTGCCGCGGGACGGCGCCCCCTGCACCGTGATGCCCGCCTCCGTCAGCCGCTGGGCGAACACGTTGGCGGCGTTCATCGTGGGGTCCGGGAAGCGGACCGAGTACTCGACCTCGGGTTGCACCCGTGCGTCGTGCACCGCGATCGGCGTCACCGGGGCGACGAACCCCTCGGACAGGTAGCTCGGGTCCCAGCCCGGCGACGTCGCCGGGCCGCTGAACAGCGAGTCGTCCACCGACAGGCGGACCGTCGTCGTCCCGGTCAGCTTGAGGTCCCGCGCCACCTGCGCCGCCAGGTCGCCCAGGCCGGCGTGCCCGTCGACCGCGTTCGGGTCGCCGGCGCCCGGCGCGAGCAGCATGTCCCCGCCGCCGACCAGCACGATCGAGCCGCCGGCCCCGGCCACCACTCGGGTCGGCAGCGTCGACGCCGGGTCCAGGGTGCCGAGGGCGGCGACAGCCGTGACCAGCTTGGCGGTGGACGCCGGCACGTGCGGGCTCGCCGAGTCGCGCTCCGCGATGACGTCGCCGCTCGCGGCGTCGGTGACCAGGACGCCCACGCTGGGTCCCACCCGCGGGTCGGCGGCGAAGGCGTCCACCGCGGCCTGCACGGCGGCGGTCGACGGCACGGGGGCCGCGGTGTCGAGGGCGCGGAGCGGCGCGAGGGACGCCGGGTTCGCCACCGGCAGCAGGGCACCGGGGGCGACGGGGAACGGCGAGGCGGTGGGCCCCGGCGGGGCGAGGGTCAGCACGCCCGGCACCACGTCGTACGCGTCGGCCGTGACGTACGCGGCTCCGGCGAGGACCACCACCAGGATGCTGGTGCCGACCACCCGAGCCGTCCTGGCCATGCTCTCCCGTTGCTCCCGTGCGCCGCAGTGACGGCCGCTGCCACGGCCGCTGCCACGGCACCGCGCCTCGGGGCGGGCTGCCCGCCGCCGGTGCGTCAGACTACTGTCCTAGAGCCGGGGCGCCACGGCGCCGCGCGAGACTTGTGCACCGACTACGAACCAGCGCCTGCCGCCGGGCGCGCGCGGAGGAGAGCTGTGGAGTTCGACGTCACGATCGAGATCCCCAAGGGACAGCGCAACAAGTACGAGGTCGACCACGCGACCGGCCGTATCCGCCTGGACCGCATGCTCTTCACCTCGACCCGGTACCTCGACGACTACGGCTTCATCGAGGGCACCCTCGGCGAGGACGGCGACCCGCTCGACGCCCTCGTGCTGCTCGAGGAACCGACCTTCCCCGGCTGCCTGATCCGCTGCCGGGCCCTCGGCATGTTCCGTATGCGCGACGAGGCGGGCGGCGACGACAAGGTGCTGTGCGTGCCGATGGGCGACCAGCGCGC
>NCKG01000214.1:0-3727 GCA_002279095.1 Cellulomonas sp. 14-74-6 | reverse complement strand
TGGTCAGCCGGCGCTCGGACATCGCCGAGACCTCCTGCCCGTCCACGACCACCGTGCCGGAGGTCGGCCGGTCGAGGCCGGCGAGGCAGTGCATCAGCGTCGACTTGCCCGATCCCGACGGCCCCATGATCGCCGTGAGCTCGCCACGGCCCAGGTCGACGTCGATGCCGCGCAGGGCGTGCACCTCGGTGGACCCCGATCCGTAGACCTTGGTCAGTGCGCGGGCGGAGGCGATGGTGTCGGTCGCCGGTGCGGCCGCGGGCGCAGGGGAGAACTGGGAGCTCGTCGTGGGGGTCACGGGAATCATCCTTCCGGTGGCGGTGCCCGCGATGGATCGGGGAAGTCCCTGGACGAACCCTGAGATCGCCGTCGGCTACCCTGGTGGGCGCGGATGAGTCAGTCAGGCGGCCGCGTCGGGACTCCGCAGGGAGGCCCGCCGAGGAACGTCCGGGCTCCGTAGGGCAGGGTGGTGGGTAACACCCACCCGGGGTGACCCGCGGGACAGTGCCACAGAGAACAGACCACCGGCCCCTCCGGGGACCGGCAAGGGTGAAACGGCGGTGCAAGAGACCACCAGCGCACCGGGCGACCGGTGCGGCTCGGCAAACCCCACCCGGAGCAAGGCCAGACAGGGAGCGTTCGAGGGCTGCCCGCCCGAGCTCCCGGGTAGGCCGCTGGAGGCGTGCGGCAACGCACGTCGTAGATGGATGGCCGCCACCCGGTCGCGGGAGACCGTGACCGGGCACAGAACCCGGCGTATCGACTGACTCATCCGCAGCACCCCCGGTCCCGACCCGCGGCGGACGCCGCCGCGCGGTGGACGCTGTCGTTCGCCGGCCATTCGGCGCGCGAGGATATGCGGGTGCACGAGCTTGCCGGCTGCCGGGTCGCGACGCCGAGCGGCGACGTCGGCGGCTACGTCACCGAGTCTGCGGACGGCGTGCTGCGGATGCGCGCCGACGCTGCGCTGCCCGGCCTGCACCCCGGCGAGTCCATCGGGGTGACGGTGCTGGACCCGGTCCGGGGCGTGTGCTCGTACGCCGGTCTGGTGGCTGCCGTCGAGGCACGTGAGGACGGTGCCGCGGTCGACGTCGTCGTCGTGGAGGACCTCGCCCGTCACCAGCGCCGGGCGGCGGCTCGGGCGGCCTACCGATGCAGCTGCGTGGCGACCCTCGAGGGTGGGGCGAGCCCGGCGAGCCTGCGGGTCACCGTGCTCGACGTCTCGGCGACGGGCGCGCGCTTCATGACGCCCGAGGAGCTGCACGAGGGTGCGACGCTCCGGCTGGGGCTGCCGGTGGGCGAGGAGCTGGTCGACCTCCGGCTGCGCGTGGTGCGGCACGAGGTGTCCAGCACCGGGACGCGTTACGGCGCGACGCTCGTCGACCCCTCGGAGCGCACCCGGGACGCGCTGTACCGGCTCGTGCTGCGGCTGCAGCGGGAGCAGGCCCGGCAGGCGGCCGAGCACCGGTAGCTCCCGGGCCCGGCGCGGCCGGGGTCCGTTCAGTGCGCCCGGGCGGCCAGCCGTGCGGCGCCGACGATGCCCGCCGCGTTGCGCAGGGCAGCCGGCACGATCGGCGCCCGCAGCGTCAGGCGGGGGAGGAACTCCTGGTACTTCTTGCTCACGCCGCCGCCGACCACGAAGAGGTCGGGCCAGAAGAGCTTCTCGACCACCGAGAAATACCTCTGCAGGCGTTCGGACCACTGCTCCCAGCTCAGGTCCTCGCGGTCGCGCGCCGCGTCGGACGCGCGGAGCTCCGCGTCGAACCCGTCGATCTCCAGGTGGCCGAGCTCCGTGTTCGGCACCAGCACGCCGTCGTTGATCAGCGCGGTGCCGATCCCCGTGCCGAGCGTGACGACGATGACGAGACCCGGCACGCCACGTGCGGCGCCGTACTCGACCTCCGCGAAACCTGCGGCGTCCGCGTCGTTGACGGCCAGCACGCGCCGACCGGTTGCCGCCCGGAGCGTCTTCTCGATGTCGGTGCCGATCCACGACGGGTCGACGTTGGCCGCGGACTGCGCCACGCCGTGCAGCACCACCGCCGGGAAGGTGACGCCGATCGGCACCGTCCGGCGCAACTTGAAGGAGTCCACCACCTCGGCCACCGTGCGTGCGACCGCTTCCGGGGTGGCGGGCTGCGGCGTCGGGATCCGCACCCGGTCCGCGGCGAACTCGCCCGTCCGCAGGTCCACGGGGGCGCCCTTGATGCCGGACCCGCCGATGTCGATGCCGAACGCCGTGTGGATCTTGCTCTTGCCGAGGATCGAGTTGTCGCTCATGGCAGCGTCAGGATCTCCGCTCCGGTGTCGGTGACCAGCAGGGTGTGCTCGAACTGCGCGCTGCGCCGGCCGTCGGCCGTGACGACCGTCCAGTCGTCGTCCCACATCAGCCAGTCCGGGGTGCCGAGGTTGAGCATCGGCTCGATGGTGAACACCATGCCGGGCTCGATCACGGTGTCGTACGCCGGCGCCGCGTCGTAGTGCGGCACCACCAGACCGGTGTGGAAGGCCGGCCCGACGCCGTGGCCGGTGTAGTCGCGCACCACGCCGTACCCGAACCGGGCTGCGTACCGCTCGATCACCCGGCCGATCACGTTGAGCTCGCGCCCCGGTGCGACGGCCTTGATGCCGCGGGCGAGCGCCTCACGCGTCCGCTCGACGAGCAGCCGTGACTCCTCGTCCACGTCCCCGGCCAGGAACGTGGCGTTCGTGTCGCCGTGCACGCCGCCGATGTAGGCGGTGACGTCGATGTTGACGATGTCGCCGTCCTCGACGACCGTCGAGTCGGGGATGCCGTGACAGATCACCTCGTTGAGCGACGTGCACAGCGACTTGGGGAAGCCGCGGTAGCCGAGCGTCGACGGGTACGCCCCGTGGTCGAGGAGGAACTCGTGCCCGACGGCGTCGAGCTCGTCCGTCGTCACACCGGGCACCACCTGGCGGCCGACCTCCTGGAGCGCCTGCGCCGCGATGCGCGAGGCGATGCGGACGCGTTCGACCGTCTCGGGCTCCAGCACGTCGCTGCCCGTCCAGGGTCGAGGTCCCGGCCGACCCACGTACTCCGGTCGCTCGATGGATCCGGGGACGGTCCGGCGCGGGCCCAGCCGCCCCGGGGTCAGGGGGGCTCGTGACGCGTGCACCGGCGGCATACCTGGCAGTCTACGAAAGACGACCCCACCGCCGATCTCTCGGAGGGAGCCCGCCATGGCCACCGAGTTCTACTTCAACACCCAGACGCACGAGGTGGAGGAGGGACGGCACAGCGACTGGAGCGTGCTGATGGGCCCCTACCCGACGCGTGAGGCAGCCGCCCGGGCCCTGCAGACCGCGCACGAGCGCACCGAGGCGTGGGACCGGCAGGACGAGGCCGATCGCGGCTGACGCGTCCGACCACGGCTGACGGGGCCGGCGCTCAGGCGCCGAACTCGTGCTCCGCGTCCGGGAAGGCGCCGCCCCGGACGTCGTCGGCGAACGCGCGTGCAGCGGCACCCAGGGCGGCACCGAGCTCGCCGTAGCGCTTGGCGAACCGCGGCGTCCACTCGGTCATGCCGGCCATGTCGACCCACACCAGCACCTGGCCGTCGCAGCCGGCGCCGGCGCCGATGCCGATGGTCGGCACGCGCAGCATCGAGGTGACCGACGCGGCCACCGGGGCTGGCACCATCTCGAGCACCACGGCGACGGCCCCCGCGTCGACCACCGCGACGGCGTCGTCGCGCAGCCGGTC
>NCKG01000213.1:0-3739 GCA_002279095.1 Cellulomonas sp. 14-74-6 | reverse complement strand
GAGGTTGTGCGGCACGCCGAGCCGCCAGAACCGGAGGATGCCGCCGACCGCCGTGACCGCGAGGGGCAGCAGCCAGCCGAGCAGCCGTGCCCGGCGCGTGGCGTCGAGCGCCAGGGCCGCGTCGGAGAACAGCCGGCGCTGCAGGCGCAGGAGCGTCGGCTCGTCGTCGGGGGCGTCCGTCTCGTCGACCGTCGTGCCGGACGCGTGCCGTCCGTGGTGCGCGGCAGCACCCACCACGGCGACGTCGGCCGCCTCCGCCTCGTGCGCGGGCAGCGGCGTCGCCGGTGCGTCGTCGGGCGTGACCGCCCTGGTCCCGTGGGCGGGCGTGCCCGCCTCGTCACCTCCGGTGGTCGGCACGCGGTCATCGTAGGGGCCGGCGCTGAGCATGGGAGGCTGGGCGCGTGAGCGATCCCGACGGCCGCCGCCCGAACGCCGGCACCGGCGCTCTGGTGCTCGCCGCCACACCGATCGGCAACAGCGAGGACGCGTCACCCCGGCTGCGCCGGCTGCTGGCGGAGGCTGACGTGGTGGCCGCGGAGGACACCCGACGGACCCGCGACCTCGCCGCGCGGCTCGGCGTGCACATCGGCGGCCGGTTGGTCAGCCATCACGAGCACAACGAGCAGAGCCGCGCGGACGAGCTGCTCGACGTGGTGGCGGGCGGCGGGACGGTGCTGATGGTCTCGGACGCGGGCATGCCGTCGGTGTCCGACCCCGGGTTCCGCCTGGTGAACGCCGCCGTCGCCGCCGGTCTACCGGTCACCGTCGCGCCCGGGCCGAGCGCGGTGCTGACGGCGCTGGCGCTGTCCGGGCTGCCGACCGACCGGTTCACGTTCGAGGGCTTCCCGCCCCGCAAGCCGGGGGAGCGCGCCCGGGCGCTGGCGGTGCTGGCCGACGAGCGCCGCACGATGGTGTTCTTCGAGGCGCCGCACCGCGTGGCCGAGGTGCTCGCCGCGATGGCGGAGGCGTTCGGTGCGGACCGGCCGGCCGCGGTGTGCCGCGAGCTCACCAAGACCTACGAGGAGGTGCGCCGCGACGCCCTCGGCGCGCTCGCCGCCTGGGCGGCAGCCGGACAGGTGCGGGGCGAGGTCGTCGTGGTCGTCGGCGGGGCGCCGGCGCGTGCGGTGGCCACCACCGCGGAGCTGGTGGCCGAGGTGCTCGCCCGGTCCGACGCCGGGGAGCGGCTCAAGGAGGCCGTGTCGGACGTCGCGGCCGCGGCCGGCGTCGGTCGTCGGGACCTCTACGCGGCGGCGCTGGCGACCCGGTCGCGCTGAGGGTCCCCGCTCGTGCGGCTCAGACCCGCGCGCTCGGCACGAGCTCCGCGCCGGCCTGAGCCATCTCCGTCCGCGCCGCCGCACCGAGCTCGGCCGTGACCGGCACCGTGAGGTCGGTCAGCACCCGTGCCCTCAGGCCGAGGTCCAGGGCGTCGAGCGTCGTCGCGCGCACGCAGTGCGACTCGGCGATGCCGACCACGTCGACGTCGGTGATGTGGGCGTCCCGCAGGATCGTCGCGAGCGTCCGCCCGTCCTCGTCGACCCCCTCGAACCCGGAGTACGCCGCCGCGTAGGCGCCCTTGCGCACGCTCGCGTCGGGCCGCAGCCCGGCCAGCGCCGGGTGCAGCTCCGCCTCGGCGGTGCCCGCGACGCCGTGCGGCGGCCAGGTGTCGACGAAGTCGGGGGTGTCCGAGAAGTGGTGGCCCGGGTCCACGTGCCAGTCCTGCGTGGTGACCACCAGCGCGTACCGGTCCCGGTGCGACGCCGCGAAGCGGGCGATGGCGTCCGCGGTGGCGTTGCCGCCCGCGACCGGGAGGGCGCCGCCCTCGCAGAACGTCGGCTGCACGTCGACCACCAGCAGCGCGCGTCGGGTGGTGGTGACGTCGGGATCGGGCACGGCGGACCTCCTCGGGTGCTGGTTCGTCCCAGTAGACACCCGGCCGGTGCGCGCCCGGCCTGCGAGGCGGCAGGATGCGTCTCGTCCGGCACGTCAGCGCCGCCGCCACCCGGCCGCGGCCCGTCGTGCCACGGGGTCGGAGGCTGCCATGGACACCCGCACGGAGCTGTCAGCACCGCGCACCGGGCGCGGAGCGACCCTGCCGGCGGCCGTGCGCGCGGCCGCGCAGCAGGCGCTGACCGGTGCGGACCCGGCGCTCCGGCAGACGTTCGAGCTGCGCCTGGAGCGGTGGTACCCGGACGTGGCGGCCGGTCTGGCGGAGGTCTACCCGGGTGCGCCGGGGGAGGAGCTGGCCGTCCGGCTGGTCGCGATGGCGGCGACCGCGGCGGTGCAGCGGGACCCGGAGCTGCGCCGCCTGGACGAGGCGCGCACGCTTCGCCCCGACTGGTTCCAGGACCCCGGCATGGTGGGGTACGCCTGCTACGCCGACCGCTTCGCCGGCGACCTGGCGGGCGTCCGGGACGGCATCGACTACCTCGCCGAGCTCGGAGTGACGTACCTGCACCTGATGCCCGTGCTGCGGCCCCGGGACGGTGACAACGACGGCGGCTACGCGGTGGCGGACTACCGCTCGCTGCGGCCCGACCTCGGCACCATGGCGGACCTGCGGGCGCTCGCCGGTGCGCTGCACGAGCGCGGTATCAGCCTGGTGCTGGACCTGGTGCTCAACCACGTCGCCCGCGAGCACGAGTGGGCGGTCCGGGCCCGGGCCGGCGAGCGGCGCTACCGCGACTACTTCTACGTGTACGACGACCGGACGATGCCGGACGCCTACGAGCGCACGCTGCCGGAGGTGTTCCCCGACTTCGCGCCCGGCAGCTTCACCTGGGACGACGAGCTCGCGGCGTGGGTGTGGACGACGTTCAACACGTTCCAGTGGGACGTCAACTGGTCCAACCCGCAGGTGTTCGCCGAGTACGCCGACCTGGTGCTGTCCCTGGCGAACGAGGGTGTCGACGTGCTGCGCCTCGACGCCATCGCGTTCACCTGGAAGCGGCTGGGCACCTCGTGCCAGAACCAGCCGGAGGTGCACGCGCTGACCCAGGCGCTGCGCGCGCTGGCGCGCATCGCGTGCCCGGCGGTGGTGTTCAAGGCCGAGGCGATCGTCGGACCGGCCGACCTGGTGCACTACCTGGGCCGAGGCGCCCACCACGGCCGGGTGAGCGACCTGGCGTACCACAACGGCCTGATGGTGCAGGTGTGGTCGATGCTCGCGGCGCAGGACGTGCGCCTGGCCGCCCACGCGCTGCGCGCCCTCCCACCGGTGCCGACCACCACCGCCTGGATCACGTACGTGCGCTGCCACGACGACATCGGCTGGGCGATCGACGACGCCGACGCGGCCGCCGTCGGGCTCTCCGGGTTCGCCCACCGGGCGTTCCTGTCCGACTGGTACTCGGGCCGGTTCTGGCAGTCGCCGGCCCGCGGGCTGGTTTTCCAGGCCAACCCCGCAACGGGCGACCGCCGGATCAGCGGCACGGCCGCGAGCCTGGTCGGGCTGGAGGACGCGACGGAGCGCGGGGACGCGCAGGCCGTCGACGCGGCCGTCGCCCGCCTGCTGCTCGCGCACGCCGTGGTGATGGGCTGGGGCGGCATCCCGGTGCTGTGGTCCGGTGACGAGCTGGGGCAGCCGAACGACCCCGCGTGGGACCTCGAACCGGGGCACGCCGACGACAACCGGTGGGCCGGGCGGCCTCGTCTGGACCCCGCCGCCCGGGCCCGGCGGCACCAGGCGGGCGCCGTGGAACGGCGCGTGTTCGAGGGGCTGGCCCACCTCGCGTCCGTCCGG
>NCKG01000212.1:0-3757 GCA_002279095.1 Cellulomonas sp. 14-74-6 | reverse complement strand
CTGCGCCTCTGAGCCGTCGTCGGGGTGACGTCGGTCTCCGGCGTCCCACATCGTGAGAACCGGCGGTCTCGCACGACGTCGTGCCGCCGCCGAATCTGGACGCCTGTCCATGCAGGTCAGACGCCTGATACGTCCGTTCTGACCGTTCCTTCGTGACGTGCTTCACGCCGTCTCGGGTAGACATGCCCGGTTTGCCGCCCCCATGGTCGAGACACGCAAGTGCGGGCGCTGCAGGGCCATCCAGGTCCCAGCGAGACCGTCCTCGGAGCTTTCGAGGGCAGGTCGTCCGCCGACCGGCGCCGACGACGCCGCCCATCCGCGAAGGACTCTCCTTCGCGGCCTGGACGACGACGATGGAGGACCGGTGACCACGACCTTCGGGCGGCTGATGAGCGAGCCGCGAGCGACGGACGAGCCGTACGACGTTCCCGCCCCGAGCGCGGAGAACGACGCGGCACGGAGCCCGTCGCTGGTGCTGCTCGTGCTGGCGGCGGCGGCCGGTGTCGTCCTGTACGCCGTCTTCCTGCTGAACCCGACGAACCGCGGCGACTGGCTGCCGTACGTGATGGTGATGGCCGCCGAGGCGGTGCTCGTCGCCCACGCCCTGCTGGCGATGTGGACGATCCTCGCCGGTGGTGACAACCCGCGGAACTTCGCGTTCCACCACGCCCAGGACCGGCTCTACGAGATGTCGGAGATCCTGCGAGACCGTGCGGAGGACTCCCCGTGGGCGTGGCGGATGTTCCTCAAGGACCGCGTGGTGGACGTCGACGTCTTCGTCACCACCTACGGCGAGGACCTGGCGACCATCCGGCGGACGGTCAGCGCCGCCATGGCGATGCAGGGCGCGCACATCGTCTGGGTGCTCGACGACGGCGACGACGACGCGGTCCGCGACCTGGCGACCGAGCTCGGCGCCCGCTACGTGCGCCGTCTGCGGCACACCGGTGCGAAGGCCGGCAACATCAACCACGCGCTCTCGCTGAGCAACGCGGAGCTGTTCGCGATCTTCGACGCCGACTTCGTGCCGGACCCGTCGTTCCTGCACGAGACGGTGCCCTTCTTCGCGGAGGACGACGTCGCGTTCGTCCAGACCCCGCAGGTGTACGGCAACCTCGACTCGATCGTCTCCCGCGGCGCGGGCTACATGCAGTCGGTGTTCTACCGGTTCATCCAGCCCGGGCGGAACCGGTTCAACGCCGCGTTCTGCGTGGGCACCAACGTGGTGTTCCGCCGCGCCGCGATCGACTCCGTCGGCGGGATGTACGCCGACTCGAAGTCCGAGGACGTGTGGACCTCGCTGCGTCTGCACGAGCGCGGGTGGCGGTCGGTCTACATCCCCACGGCGCTCGCCGTCGGCGACACCCCCGAGACCGTCGAGGCGTACACCAAGCAGCAGCTGCGGTGGGCGACCGGCGGGTTCGAGATCATGCTGCAGCGCTGGCCGTGGCGGCGCGGTCGCGGCCTGACCGTGGACCAGAAGGTCCAGTACACCGTCACCGCGACCCACTACCTGACCGGCATCGCGCCCGCGCTCCTGCTGCTGGTGCCGCCGCTGCAGATCTACTTCGACATGACGCCGATGAATCTGCACCTGACGCCCCTGACCTGGGCGTTGTACTACGCGGGCTTCTACGTGCTGCAGGTGCTGCTCGCCTTCTACACCCTCGGCTCGTTCCGCTGGGAGGTGCTGCTGCTGGCCTCCGTGTCCTTCCCGATCTACCTGCGGGCCCTGGTCAACGCGCTGCTGCGCCGTGAGCAGGTGTGGCACGTCACGGGCAAGAAGGGGGCGTACCGCTCGCCCTTCGCCTTCATCCAGCCGCAGGTGCTGATGTTCGTGCTGCTGGCGGTCACCACCGTGGTGGGCGTCTGGAAGGACGTCAGCAACGGCTACCCGAGCCTGGCGCTCGCCTGGAACATCACCAACACGCTGATCCTCGGTGGCTTCCTCGTCACCGCCCTGCGCGAGGCGCGCCGCGCCCGTCGCGCCGCCCGGCTCGCCCGCCGCAGCGGTCGCCGTGCCGTCCGTGCCGCCGCGCAGACCCCCGACCTGATCCTCACCGGAGGTGCCGCATGACCTGGGCTTCCCGCCTGCGACTCCTGTTCGGCGTCGTGCTCGTCCTCGTCCTGGCCGCACTGGCCACCTACAAGCTCAACGAGAACCGCGGGCGTGCCACCAGCACGTCGGCGCAGATCGTCGGTCAGGAGATCGCCGTCGGCGCTCCGTACGCCGGCATCGTGCTGGACCGGCCCGTCAAGGTCGGCGACCAGGTGCACAAGGGGGACACGCTCTTCACCATCGACTCCGCGACGCTGTCGCAGGCCCGTGCGCAGGGCGCCGGGCAGGTGCCGGAAGCGACCGTCGTGGACAAGGCGGGCCACCTGGTGGTGCAGGCCGCCGAGGACGGCACCGTGACGCAGCTGCAGGCCCAGCCCGGCAGCTTCGTCCAGGCCGGCGGCCAGCTCGGCACGGTGCAGCGCGCCGGCAGCCTGACCGTGGAGGCGCAGTACACGCTCACCCCCAAGGAGTACGCGCGCGTCAGCAGGCAGGAGCCGGTGACCATCGTGCTGCCCGACCAGCGGACCGTCGTCGGTTCCGTGGACCAGGTGCGCGTCACCACGGTGAACGGCAAGGCGCAGGCGGTGGTCGACGTGACCAGCCCCGGCCTGGCGTCCGGTGGCGGTGACGGCATGGTGACGGCCGGGACCCCGGTGGTCGCCCAGCTCCAGCTGCGCAACGACGGGGTGGTGACCACCGTCGCCGACAAGGTCCGTACCTACGTCCAGGGGCTGATCGGTTGAGCCGCCGCGTCGTCGTCATCGTCAGCTCCGTCGCCGCCGTCGTGCTGATCGCCGCCGTCGCACTCGGCCTGTCGTCCTGGGGCCCGAGCCGCGCTCGGCTGGGTGCGGCGTCGTCCTCCGGCGGGCCCTCGGGCCCGGTCCAGGGGCCGGACGACGCGCCGGTGCCCCAGGTGGACACCGCTGCCCTGGTGAAGGGGGTGTCGCACGCGACCGTCGCGCAGGGCGTGACGGCCCCGCGGCTGGCTCCCGGCATCGTGCCGCCGTCCAACCGGTGGTACTCCGGCCTCGTCTTCGGCGCCCAGCCGCAGCCCGTGTTCCCGCTCCCGTTGTCGTTCGCCCTGGCGGGCGGCGGCTTCCAGCTGGGCGCCCCCAGGCCGGTGGCCACCGCCAGGACGATCGCCGGACCGCACGTCCCGGCGGTGACGGTCGACGTGGGTGCCGCATCCTCCCAGGTGATCGCCGCCGACCCCGTGAGCGTCACCGTGGCGCTCCTCGACGGAGGCGGTGCACGGCTCGGCCACGTCGTGCTCGCGGAAGGTTCGCCGTTCGCCTCGTTCACGGCCGACCGTCAGACGACGTTCGGTGCCGGAGCCGGCTTCGCCGCGGGCACCGGGCCGGCTCCCACGGTGACGGTCGGGGACACGACGTGGGCCCTCGCGGTCCCGGGCGGCGCGCTGAAGGGATCGTCGGTCACGCTCGAGCCGGGGCAGACGGCGACCTGGTACCCGCTGCCGCACGGCGCGTCCGACCAGGCCGCGACGCAGCTCGCGCAGGCCGCTGCCGACCCGGTCACGGGGGTGGACGTGTCCTACGGCGTCGGCGACCAGGTCGCCCGCGCTCCCGAGGGCTTCGAGGTGCTCGCCTCGACCGGCTCCACGAAGGTCGCCGCCTTCGCGGACGAGGAGCGCAAGCTCTACGGCGTGCAGTGGCACCCCGAGGTGCACCACACGCCGCT
>NCKG01000211.1:0-3771 GCA_002279095.1 Cellulomonas sp. 14-74-6 | reverse complement strand
GTGGTGCTGGTCGTGGCGGTGCTCGCCGCGGCGGTCCTGGTGGGCCTGGCGTGGCAGCGGCGCAACGGCCGGTTCAGCGCGGTGCCGACGGCGGTGCTGGCGGCCGCCGACCTGACCGACGGGCCGCACGTCCACGGACCCGGCGTGGAGCGCCTGACGAGCGCCGAGATCGGCGTGGAGCCCGGGACGCGTGCGACCTTCGTCCAGCTGTCCAGCGAGGTGTGCACGCCCTGCCGGCGCACCCACGCGGTGCTGGCCGATCTCGCCGCCCAAGAAGATGGTGTCCGGCATGTGGACCTGGACGTCGCGCAGCACCTGGACCTCGTGCGACGCTTCGACGTGATGCGTACCCCGACCGTCCTGCTGATCGACGGCGCCGGTGTCGTCGTCGGGCGGATGTCCGGGGCGACCGACCGGCGTCAGGCGCTCGCCGCCCTGGAGGCGTGCCCGCCCCCGGCCGACGGCTGTCCGCGCGGGACCACCGCCGGCTGAGCCCCCGCTGCGGCGGAGGCGTCCGGCCCCGCCGCGGTCCCGGTGCACGTGCCCTGCACGTCCACCACCCCCGGCATCGGATGGTCCCGGCCCCGCGCCCTGGCGCACCGCGCCCCGCACCAGCCCCCGGAGTACCCCCATGAGCACGTCCACCACCTCTGTGCAGGCACCTGCCGGGATCGACCCGCGCGGTCCCCGGTTCGGCGCGGCGCTCACCGCCGTGCTGCTCGCCGTCGTCCTGCTCCTCGGCACGGGCACCGCCGCCACCGTCGTCCTCGCCCTCGTCGCCGCCGGGTTCGCCCTCGGCGTGGCGCGCGGGGTCGGCGGCACGTGGCAGGGCCCCGTGTACCGGCGCTTGATCGCGCCGCGGCTCGCACCGCCGACGGAGCGCGAGGACCCACGGCCACCGCGGTTCGCCCAGCTCGTCGGGCTGCTCGTCACCGGTGCCGGGCTGCTCGTCGCGGTGCTCGGCGCGCCGCTCGGCGTGACCGTCGGCGCGGCGCTCGCCCTCGTCGCGGCGTTCCTCAATGCCGCGTTCGGGCTGTGCCTCGGATGCGAGCTGTACCTGCTCGGCCTGCGGCTGCGGTCGGCGCGCTCGGCCTAGCCCGGGCGATCAGTAGACGAGGGCCTGGGCGCCCTCGGCGAGGATCTCCTCCACGAACACGGGCGCCCCGGCGATCCGGACGCCCGGCAGCACGTCGTCCGCGGTGATGCCGCGCCGGACGGCGCACTGGGTGCAGACCGTGACGCGACCGTCGGCCAGCAGCAGCTCGAGCAGCTCCGGCAGCGGTGTGGCGTGCGCCAGCTCCAGCTCGGCCGCCCGGCCGGGCACGGCGAACCAGGACGCCTCGCCGGTGAGCCACAGGCTGACGTCGGCACCGGCCGCGACGGCCGCGGCCGCGACCGTGAACGCCTGGTTGGCGGCCTCGGGGCGGTCGGTGCCGGACGTGGACTTGATCACCAGGGAGCGCGTCACCGGCACAGGCTAGCCAGGCCGGCGCGGGCGTCGCCATGGCGGGCCGCCACGCGTCGTGGTGCGGTGGAGGGCATATCCGCGCGTCGTCGTCGGTTGGCCCCCGACGGAGCCCACACGAGCCATCCCCGACGAAAGGCCGACCCATGCGAGCGATCGTCTTCACCCGTCCCGGCGCCAGCGACGTGCTGCAGCTCGTCGACCGTGAGGTGGCCGCGCCCGGTGCCGGCGAGGTGCGGGTGCGGGTCGTGCGGTCGGCCGTGAACCCGACGGACTGGAAGTCGCGCGCAGGGGCGACCGGTTCGCGGCTGGCGTTCGACGAGGTGGTGCCCAACCAGGACGGCGCCGGCGTGGTCGACGCGGTCGGCGAGGGTGTCGACGGCCTGGCGGTCGGTGACCGGGTGTGGCTGATGCTCGCCCAGCACCAGCGGCCCACCGGGACGGCGCAGGAGCTGACCGTGCTGCCGGTCGACCGGGTGCACCGGCTGCCCGAGGGGGCGAGCTTCGACCTCGGCGCGGACCTCGGCGTGCCGGCGGTGACGGCGCACCGCGCGCTGACCACCCTGGAGGACGGCCCGCGCCGCCTGTCGCCGGGAGCGCTGAGGGGTCGGACCGTCCTGGTCGCCGGGGGTGCCGGAGCCGTCGGCAACGCGGCGATCCAGCTCGCCCGGTGGGCGGGCGCGACGGTGGTCACCACGGTGAGCAGCCCTCAGAAGGCGGTGCTCGCGACGGCCGCCGGCGCGCAGCACACCGTGGACTACCGGCGCGACGACGTGGTGCGGGCGGTGCACGCGATCGCGCCGGAGGGCGTCGACATCGTCGTCGAGGTGGCGCCGGCGCAGAACCTCGAGACCGACCTGGCGCTGATCCGGCCGCGCGGGACCATCTCGATCTACGCGAACAACGGCGGCGACCAGCTCACGTTCCCCGTGCGCGGCATGTTCTCCACCAACGTGCGTCTGCAGGGGGTGCTGCTCTACACCGTCGGGACCGCGGCGCTCGCGGCGGCCGCCGAGGACGTCACCGCCGCCGTGGCGGACGATGCCTTCGGCGTCGGCGAGGAGCACGGCCTGCCGCTGCACCGCTACCCGCTGGAGCAGACGGCCGCGGCGCACGACGCCGTCGAGGGCGGCATGGTCGGCAAGGTGCTGATCGACGTCGCCGCGGGCTGAGCGCGGTGCCGCGGCGGGGACGGGGGACGGGACCCGCCGTCGTTACGATGGGCCCATGTCCGGGCTCGAGATCTTCTTCATCTCCCTGCTCGCCGTCACCACGCTGGCGATCGGGTGGTTCGCGGCGCTGTCCGTCTACAAGCTGTACCAGGGCCAGCGCTGAGCAGGCACTGACCGGGACGCCCGCGTCCCACGTCCGCATCGACCGCCGTCCGTCAGGGAGGCACCGTGCCCTTCGTGCTGCCTGAGGGTCTGGCACCCGAGGTCTACCCGCTCGCGTGGCTGGTGGGCCGCTGGCGCGGTGAGGGCGTGCTCGCCTACCCCGGTGTCGAGGAGGCGGCGTTCACGCAGGAGCTCGAGGTCACCAGCGACGGTGGCCCGTACCTGGCGTACCGGTCGAGCATCCGGCTGGTCGTGGCACCCGACGACCTGACGGCGCTGGAGACGACGCCGGAGCCGGCGGGGGACGAGGCGGCCGCAGCGCCGGACGCACCGCCCAGCACGCCGGCGGAGCACACCGGGCCGGTGTGGTCGTCGGAGGTCGGGTACTGGCGGGTGCCGCCGGAGCCGTCGGTCGAGCTCGCCGACGGGCAGCACCCGGTGGAGCAGCTGGTTGCGGACCCGTCCGGGCACGTGGCTGTGTACGTCGGCGCCGTCGGCAACGGGCGGATCGACCTGGTCAGCGACCTGGTGGCGCGCACCGCGACCGGTGCCGAGGTGTCCGCCGGACGGCGGCTGTACGGCCTGGTGCACGGCGAGCTGATGTGGGCGCACGACCTGGCGGCGTTCGGCCAGCCGCTGCAGTCGTACTCCTCCGGCCGGCTGACCCGCGTGGAGGAGTGAGCGATGTCCGACCAGCTGCCAGCGGTGCAGACCCCGGGCGGTACCACCGAGCCGCCGTCGGTCACCGAGCCCCGCCATCGCAGCCCGCTGCTGGACCGGCGTGGCGCCGTCCCGGCGGGCGGTGCCGACGCCGGGGTCGCGTGGCACTACGGCGACCCGGTCGCCGAGCAGCGCGCCCTCGAGCGCGGCGGTGCCGTGGTGGACGCCTCGTACGTGGGCGTGGTGCGGGTCGCGGGGCCGGACCGCCTGAGCTGGCTGCACTCGATCACCTCGCAGGACGTGGAGCACCTC
>NCKG01000210.1:0-3780 GCA_002279095.1 Cellulomonas sp. 14-74-6 | reverse complement strand
GCCGGCGGGGCGGAGCCAGTTCTGGAACGCGGCCACGTAGCGCACGTCCGGGCGGGAGTCGTACAGGTCACGGGCCGTCTCGACGGTCGCCGCCATGAAGCGGTGGTGCTCGAGCGGGGTCAGCGTCCCCGAGCCCGCGAGCTGGTCGTCGTACACGGCACCGTCCACCAGGTGACGGCGGGCGACCACGACGTCGTGCGAGCCCGCGAACAGGTCCACCGCGCCGGCGAGGTCGTCCGGTGAGCCGGAAGCGGGCGCCCCGTGCGGCGAGCCGCCGTTGCCGGCCGCGGCGCGCGCACGCAGCACGCCGGCGACATGCTCGGCACCCTCCGGGTCCGCGACGTACGCCTGCGCACGGGCCACCACATCCGGCGGGACGACGTAGCCGTGGTTGGTCCGCCAGTAGTCGACGGCGAGGATCTCGAAGAGGTTCGGGATGCGACGCACCTCGGCGACGGTGTCGTCGAGGTGGCGCGCCGGAAGGTGCTCCAGCACGTGCGGGTACGGGTCGAGCACGAGCCGGGACTTCTCGGGCGGCGTCTCGCGGTACCGACCCGGGCAGAAGGCGCACAGGTCGTCGACCCGCGCGGGATCGACAGGCGACCGCTGCGCGGGAGGCTGCGGCAGCGGTCGGTTCGCCCGCCCGGGCAGCGTCCAGACCGTCGTCCCCGTCAGCGGCGACACCTGCTTGACCGTGCCGTCCGGCAGCCTGCGCAGCGGCTCGGCGCCGAGCGGAGTGGTGCCCAGCTGGGTGGTGCCGACCCGGGTGCCCACGGCCGTCAGGCCGTGGGGCGGTTCGTCGGGTCGGTGCTCGGTGCCCCGGCGCTCTCGTCCTCGTCCGCGGACGTCTCGTCGAGAGCCTCGTCCTCCGCCGGACGTCGGTACGGGTCCGCGTCCCCCGCGTAGGACGCGGAGGCAGCCAGGGCCGCCACCTCGGCGTCCCGACGGGCCGCCTCGGACAGGGCTGCCTCGAGGTGGGCGGCCGTCTCGGGCACCGCGTCGAGGTGGAACGCGATGGTCGGCGTCAGCCGCAGGCCCGTCGCCTTGCCCACCTCGGAGCGGATCAGCCCCTTGGCGCTCTCCAGCGCCGCAGCGCTCCCGGTGCGCGCCTCGTCGTCGCCGAGCACCGTGTAGAAGATGTCCGCGTGCTGGAGGTCGCCCGTGACGCGCACGTCCGTCACCGTGACGTAGCCGAGCCTGGGGTCCTTGATGCGGGTGTCGAGCAGCTGGGCGACGACCTGCTGGATGCGATCCGCGATCTTGCGGGCGCGGGGGCGGTCCGCCATGCCGTTCCTCCTTCGTGGTGCCGGCTCACGCCGGGATGTCGGTGCGAAGACGCTCGGTGGTCATCGGTGCCCACGTGGGCGAGGCCCGCACGGGACCGGGCGGGTCACCCGCGAGAGGTGACCCGCCCGGTGCGCGCCGTCAGGAGCGCGGCTTCTCGCGCATCTCGAACGTCTCGATGACGTCCTCCACCTGCAGGTCGTTGAACGACCCGAGGCCGATGCCGCACTCGTAGCCCTCGCGGACCTCGGTGGCGTCGTCCTTGAACCGCTTGAGCGACTCGATGGTGAGGTTGTCGCCGATGACGCGGCCGTGCCGGAGCACGCGCGCCTTGGAGTTGCGGCGGATCTCGCCGGAACGGACCAGCGAACCGGCGATGTTGCCGAACTTTGAGGAGCGGAAGACCTCGCGCACCTCGGCCGTGCCGAGCTGCACCTCCTCGTACTCCGGCTTGAGCATGCCCTTGAGGGCCGCCTCGACGTCGTCGATCGCCTGGTAGATGACCGAGTAGAAGCGCACGTCGACGCCCTCGCGGTCGGCCAGGTCCTCCACGCGCTCCGCGAACTTCACGTTGAAGCCGATGATGATCGCGTTGTCGACCGTGGCCAGGTTGACGTCGTTCTGCGTGATGGCACCCACACCACGGTGGATGACCCGCAGGTCGACCTCCTCGCCCACGTCGATCTTGAGCAGCGCGTCCTCCAGCGCCTCGACGGCACCGGACACATCGCCCTTGATCACCAGGTTGAGGGTCTCGACCTTGCCCTGGGCCAACGCCTGGGTGAAGTCCTCGAGGCTGATGCGCTTGCGGCGCTTGGCCAGGAGGGCGGCACGTTCGGCGGCCTCGCGCTTCTCGGCGATCTGCCGTGCGGTCCGCTCGTCGGGCGCCACCAGGAAGGTGTCACCCGCGCTCGGGACCGACGCCAGGCCGAGGACCATCACGGGACGGGCCGGACCCGCCTCGGTGACGTTCTCGCCGTGCTCGTCGAACATCGCACGCACGCGGCCATGGGCCGTGCCGGCGACGATCGCGTCCCCGACGTGCAACGTGCCCGACTGGACCAGCACCGTCGCGACGGCACCGCGACCGCGGTCGAGGTTGGCCTCGATCGCGACACCGCGCGCGTCCTTGTCCGGGTTGGCCCGCAGGTCGAGGGCGGCGTCCGCCGTCAGCAGCACCGCCTCGAGCAGCTGGTCGATCCCCGTGCGCTGCTTGGCGGAGACGTCGACGAACATCGTGTCGCCGCCGTACTCCTCCGCGACGAGGTTGTACTCGGTGAGCTGCTGGCGGATCTTGGCGGGGTTGGCCCCCTCCTTGTCCACCTTGTTCACCGCGACGACGATCGGTACGCCGGCCGCCTGGGCGTGGTTGAGCGCCTCGATCGTCTGCGGCATCACGCCGTCGTCCGCCGCCACCACGAGGATCGCGATGTCGGTGACCTGGGCACCACGGGCACGCATGGCGGTGAACGCCTCGTGGCCCGGGGTGTCGATGAACGTGATCGCCCGGTCCACACCCTCGTGCTCGGTGCGCACCTGGTAGGCGCCGATGTGCTGGGTGATGCCGCCGGCCTCGCCCGCCACCACGTCGGTGGAGCGGATCGCGTCCAGCAGCTTCGTCTTGCCGTGGTCGACGTGGCCCATCACGGTGACCACGGGCGGCCGGGCCTGCAGGTCCTCGTCGGACTCCGCAGCCTCCTCCGCCTCCAGGTCGATGTCGAAGGACCCGAGCAGCTCGCGGTCCTCCTCCTCCGCCGAGACCATCTCGACGACGTAGCCCAGCTCGGCGCCGAGCGCGTTGAAGGTGTCCTCGTCCAGCGACTGGGTGGCCGTGGCCATCTCCCCGAGGTGGAAGAGCACCGTCACGAGCGAGGCCGGGTTGGCGTCGATCTTGTCGGCGAAGTCGTTCAACGACGAGCCGTGACGCAGGCGCACGACGGTCGAGCCGTTGCCGCGCGGGACGGACACGCCGCCCAGCGACGGCGCCTGCATCTGCTCGAACTCCTGGCGCTTCGCGCGCTTCGACTTCCGCCCACGGACGGGACGGCCGCCGGCACGCCCGAAGGCGCCCTGCGTCGAACCACGGCCGGCGCCACCGCTGCGACCGCCACCGCCCGGACGTCCGGCGAAGCCGCCGCCACCGGCGCCCGGAGCGCCACCCGGGGCACCCGGCCGGCCGCCCGGACCACCGCGACCCGCGCCACGGCCCGCGGGGGCCGGACGCTCGCCGGGACGGCCGACACCGCTGGAGGTGCGTCCGGGCATCATGCCCGGGTTCGGACGCGGGCCGCCGGGACGGGGACCGGCAGGGCGCGGACCGCCCGGACGGTCGCCCGCGGCGGCCGCGGGAGCACCCTCGGTGCGGCGCTCGCCCGGACGCGGCATGCCCTGGGAGGGCGCGAACGGGTTGTTCCCGGGACGCGGGCCACCCGGGCGCGGGGCGCCGGACCGGTCACCCTGTCGCGGCATCCCCTGCGAGGGCGCGAACGGGTTGTT
>NCKG01000209.1:0-3799 GCA_002279095.1 Cellulomonas sp. 14-74-6 | reverse complement strand
GCAGCGCGTTGCCGCGGTTGTCCAGGTCGCCGAGGAGGTTCTCGAGGTAGCTCTTCAGGCGTGTGCGGTAGTCGCGCTCGAACACCCGCAGCTCGTCGATCTTGCGCTCGAGCAGCGACCGCTCCTGCTCCAGCTGGCCGAGCGTCCGCTGGGAGGTCTCCTCCGCCTCCCGGACGATGTGGGTCGCACGGGACTTGGCCTCGTTGATCAGGCGGTCCGACTCCTCCTGACCGCTGCGCACGTAGTCGTCGTGCAGCTTCTGCGCCAGCGCGAGCATCCCCGTGGCGGACTCGGGCTCGTTGCGCGGCGCCGGTGCCGTGACCGCCGGGATAGGAGGCGCGACTGCGGCGACGGGAGCGGGCGCGGGGGCCTGGACGGGCTCCGGCACGGGAGCCGGCTCGGGCTTCGGCGCGAGCGGCTGCTGCTGCGCGCCGGTGCGGCTCAGCTCCGCGATGCGGCGCTCGGCCGCCGCGAGCTTCGTCTTGAGGTCCTCGTTCTCGTTCTGCACTTCGCGCAGGGTGTTGACGATCTCGTCGAGAAAGTCGTCGACCTCGTCCTGGTCGTACCCCTCGCGGAACTTCGTCGACTGGAACTTCTTGTTCAGGACGTCGTCTGCGGTCAGCAGTGCCATCGTCGTCACCTCTGTCGGTCGTGCTGCTAGGCCGGCGGCAGTCCACCGACCGCCTCGGGCCACCGTAGCGGACAAACGGCGAGCCGGACTCCCCCCGACACGCGTGCCGTCCGGGTGAGGAGCGGGGCCGTGCGGCCGCCTCCCGGCGCCCGTTCACGGCTGTCCGGCCGGGCGCGACCGGCACTCGACCCTTCGGTCCTATATGACCGAGAGCAGCACGACGGTGATGAGGAACAGCACGGTGAACGCCAGGTCGAGCTGCACCGGTCCGAGCCGGAGCGGAGGCAGGAAGCGCCGGAGCAGGCGCAGCGGCGGGTCCGTCACCGTATAGGTCGCCTCGGCGACCACCAGAGCCACGCCCGTCGGGCGCCACGTGCGGGCGAAGACCTGGACCCAGTCGAGCACCATCCGCACGAGCAGGATCAGGAAGAAGACCAGGACCGCCAGTTGCAGGACGGCGCGGACCAGGCCCACCGGTCAGCTCTGGTTGTAGAAGCCGGGGCGCCCCGCCGCGTCGGAGCCGTGCCCCTCACCGGAGACCTCGACCGTCGCCGGCGAGAGCAGGAACACCTTGCTGGTGACGCGCTCGATCGCACCGTGCAGACCGAAGATCAGGCCGGCGGAGAAGTCGACGAGGCGCTTGGCGTCCGCGTCGTCCATGTCCGTGAGGTTCATGATCACCGGGACCCCGTCGCGGAACGCCTCACCGATCTTGCGGGCGTCGTTGTACGAGCGCGGGTGGATGGTGGTGATCCGGCGCAGCTCGCTGGAGGTCGCCGCAGCGACGGCGGCACCGGTGACGCGGGTGGGTCGCCGCAGCGGGGTGACCTGAGCCTCGAACTGGTCCGGCACCTCGGCCTCCTCGACGTCGTCCTCGACCCACTCGTCCTGCTCCTCGGGCCGCTCGTCGGCCAGACCGAGGTACAGCATCGTCTTCCGCAACGCTCCAGCCATCGCGTCTGCTCCCATCCTCCGGACGTCTCCGGTCCCCCACCCGTCCGGGTCGACCCCCGGAGACGGCGCAGCGCCACCGGCGGAAGCACTGCGATCGTCACGCTAGCAAGGCGTCCTCGCTGGTCGGCGGCGCGACACGCGGTGCCGCGGGCAGCAGCCGGACGATCCCGCAGGAGCGGCCCGTCGTCGTGCCGGCCGCGGTCGCCCGTCGGTGCGAGTAGAGGTCGGGATCCCGGAAGGTGTCGCGATCGACGCGGTGGACCCGGCGCACGCCTGATGCCGCCAGGACGGCGACGACGCCGACGGGGAGGTCGAGCGCGGGGGTGCCCCACGACGTGGTCGCCGAGCTGGCCGGCACCACCTGGGCCACCGCGTCGCGCAGGTCGGCCGGAACCTCGTACGACCGCCCGGCGATCGACGGTCCCACCGCCGCGACGACGCGGTCCAGGCGGCCGCCCAGATCGGTCATCACGTCGAGCGCCGCCTGGACGACCCCCACCACGAGGCCGGCACGGCCGGCGTGCACTGCCGCCACCACCCCGGCCTCACGGTCGGCTAGCAGCACGGGGACGCAGTCGGCGACGAGGACCGCCAGCGCGACGTCCGTCCGCATGGTCACCAGGGCGTCGGCCACCGCGACCGAGTCGGTCCCGTCCGAAGGAGGTCCGTCGACGACCAGGACGTCGCGCCCGTGCACCTGCGTGGCGAAGGCCACCGGGACCCCGGCCCAGTCCGCGAGGAGCTCACGGTTGCGGCGCACCCGGTCCGGGTCGTCACCCACCGCGAGGCCGAGGTTGAGACCGTCCCACGGCGGCAGGCTCACGCCGCCGGCTCGCGTGGTGAACCCGGCGCGGACCGACGCACCGAGGCCGGCCTCGAGCACGTCGAGACCGGCCTGCGGGGCGCTGGGGCTCATCGACTACTTGAGGAAGTCCGGCACGTCCAGGTCGTCCGTCTCGCGACGGGGCGGCTCGTCGGTGAAGACCCGAGGCACCTCGAGGGGACCCGTGAGCGGCCGGGGCTCCGCCTCGGTCGACAGAAAGGCCGGGACCGGCGAGGTGGCCGGTGCCTGGACGGGCTCGAGGGGCTCGGGCACGTACGTCCGCGGCGCGGGGACGACCGGCGTCTGGTGAGCGCCCGGCGCGGCGGCCGGACGCGCCGCCGCGGCCTGCTGGCCACCGCCGCTCACCTGGCCCAGGGCCCTAGCGTCCCGCCGCACCTGCGGCGAACCGCCGTCGAAACCGGCCGCGATGACCGTGACGCGCACCTCGTCGCCGAGGGCGTCGTCGATGACGGCACCGAAGATGATGTTCGCCTCGGGGTGCGCCGCCTCCTGCACCAGGCGCCTGGCCTCCTCGCGGTTGCCGGCATCCGTGGCCCGTTTGGCGCGGCTGACGAGATCGTGGATCTGGCTGTGACGGCGGTTGAAGTCGGGATAGCGCGCGTTGTGGCCATGGAAGAATTGGCCGGATCCCTTCAGCCATGTGCCGAGATGACATTTGCTTTCGGCGTCGACCTCGGTCGCGTGCCTCGGAAAGGAGCCCTTGCCCTCGGTGGCGGCATACAGGCGCCTGAAGCGGTGGCGCTGGATTTCCGGCAGATTGGGCCGCGCGGACGCAACCGGCGGCAGCAACTGGGGCGGCGTCCAGCCTTGGACCCAGGCCTCGACATCGTGCGCCGGCATGGGCCGGGCAATGCCATAGCCCTGCGCGTAGGCGCAACCCAGCGAGGCGAGCAGGTTGAGCGTGTCGAGGTCTTCCACGCCCTCGGCGACCGTCGCCAAGCCCATCAGCGCGGCGGCATGGAGCAGGCCGGCGACGATGGCATAGTCGCGCGGATCGTCGATCATGTCGCGCACGAACGCGCGGTCGATCTTGATCGTGTGCACCGGCAGCAGTTGGAGATAGCGCAGGGTGGTTTCCCCCTGGCCGAAATCGTCCAGCGCAAAACGCACCCCCATGGCCATGCTCGCCTGCATGACCTCCGCAGCCAGGGCCAGGTCGTGCAGGGCGGCCGATTCGGTGAGTTCGATCTTGATCTGCCCCGGCCGCAACAGCGGGTGCGCAGTGATCGCGTCGGCCAGGTCGTCCAGCCAGGCCGTATCGAGAAAATGCAGGGCGCTGATATTGACCATCACCTGGATGTCCAGGCCCTGGGTGTTCCAGACCTGCGCCTGATCCAAGGCGTGCTGCAGCACCCAGCAGCCCACCGGGC
>NCKG01000208.1:0-3826 GCA_002279095.1 Cellulomonas sp. 14-74-6 | reverse complement strand
ACGGACCTCGGCGCCGCCGGCCGCGACGGCTGCCCGCAGGTCCACCGCCTCCGGCTTCTCGGCGACCGTCGGCTTCAGGTCCAGCACCTCGAGCACCCGCTGGAAGCTGACCAGGGCGGTCATCACGTCGACCTGCACGTTGGACATGGCGGTCAGCGGCCCGTAGAGCCGGGTCAGGTAGGACGCGAGCGCCACCACCACGCCGACCGTCAGCTGCTGCCGCACGGCCAGCACGCCGCCGTAGCCGTAGATGATCGCCACGGCGACCGACGCCACGGTGGTGAGCCCCACCCGGAACCACGTCGCGTACAGCGCCTGCCGCACGCCGATGTCCCGCACCCGAGCGGCCTGCGCCGCGTACGCGGCCGACTCCCGGCCCGGGTCGCCGAACACCTTCACCAGGTGTGCGCCGGCCACGTTGAACCGCTCGGTCATCGTCTGCGACGCCTCGGCGTTGAGCTCGTAGCTCTCGCGCGTGATCGCCGAGATCTTGCGGCCGAACCACCGGGCCGGGAACACGAACGCCGGCAGCAGCACCAGGGACAGCAGCGTCAGCTGCCAGGACATCGAGAGCATGGCGCCCAGCACGAACGCGACCGTGAGGGCGTTGGCCACGACGTTCTGCAGCGTCGAGGTGAACGCCTGCTGCGCGCCGAGCACGTCCCCGTTGAGCCGCTGCACCAGCGCGCCGGTCTTGGCGCGCGAGAAGAACGCGAGCGGCATGCGCTGGACGTGGTCGAACACCGCGGTGCGCAGGTCGAGGATCAGCCCCTCCCCGACGGTCGCGGACAGCCAGCGCTCGGCCACCGAGAGGGCGGCCGAGGCGACCGCCAGCAGCGCGACGGCTGCCGCGATGCCGATCACCACGGTGGCGCGGCCCCTGGCGATGCCGTCGTCGATCAGGTGCTTGAGCAGCAGCGGGGTCGCGGCGCCGACGGCGGCGTCGACCGCCAGGAGGATCACGAAGAGGGTCAGCCGCGTCCGGTAGGGGCGGGCGAAGCTCAGGATGCGGCGCAGCGTGCCGGGGGCGAGGTGCTGATCGGTGACGGCGCGGTCGCGGCCGAAGGTGCGCAGCATGGGGCCGCCGTGCATGGGTGACGGGGTGGACATGGGCGCCTCCGGGGGTCGGACTGGTGCTGCTGCAGTCGTCGTGGGCCGGCCGCGGGGTACGGCGTCGCTCGACGACCGATGCTGAGGTTACCTCACAATGTGTGTAGTTCCGGTAGCCTCCTGCTCATGAGCACCCCGAACGGCCGCGACATTCCCGCGCGGGAGAGCGCCATGGGCGCGCCGGGTGCCGGGGTCCCGCATCACCACGCCGGTGCGGCCCCGGCCGACGACGCCGGTGAGGTGCTCGAGCTGGTGCACGGGCTGATGCACTCCCTGCGCCGCGAGGCGGCCGACCGAAGCGGACCCGTCGGCACCATGCCGGGCCAGGTTCGGCTGCTGCGGATGCTCAACCGCTGCGACCGGCCGCGGCGACTCGGTGAGCTGGCCCAGGCGATGGACGTCGCCCCGCGGTCGATGACCAGCAAGGTGGACCAGGCCGAGGCGGACGGGCTGGTGCGGCGGGTGCCGGACCCGGCCGACCGGCGCGCGACGCTCGTCGAGCTGACCGAGCAGGGTCGGCAGGTCCTCGCCGACGTGTGGGCGCAGCGGGACGTCGGGATGCGCCGCCGCCTCGAGCGGCTGACGGAGCCCGAGCGTGGCGAGCTGCTCGCGCTGCTGCGCCGCGTGGCCGGGTCGGACGAGCCGTCGGCCTGACTCGGCCGGGTGGCCTGTGCACAGCAGGGCGGCAGCCCCCGGCGGCGCGTTCTGGGCCGGGCCGATACCTCACCCGTCCCGTCTGATGAGATCTGTGAGACGATGGCTGGCAGCAGGAGCCCGATGGGCGCCTGTCAGCATGAGACTCCGCCAGGTGGTAGCGGAGCGAGCCACGCACATGGACGTGGCCGCAGGGGACCTGCGATGCGACCCTGGGTCCACAGCCGGAACCACTGCAGGGTTCCGACGAAAGACGAGCCCCGGTACTCGCCCCACGGCGGGACCGGGGCTTCGTGCATCTCGGGGCCGCTCGTCGGGCATGGCTGCGGGCGGCGCTTTTGCGGCCGGCCGTGCCACTCGTCCGGCCCCCGCAGGGCCGCCGCCGGGCGTCGCCTGCTCACCGCGTGGCAGGGTGGGGCGGCTGCACGCGCGGTATCGCGACGCGACGGCCGACGAGCTCGCCGCACCACCAAGGAGACGCCACGATGGCCCTGATCACCTGCCACTTCTTCGCCACGACGCTGCGCGTCAGCACGGCGATCACCGTGCTGCTCCCCGAGCCGGCGGACGGGCAGATCGGCGTCACGGGCTCGTCGTCGGACGCGCCGCCGCCCGTCCTCTACCTGCTGCACGGCCTCTCGGACGACGAGAGCATCTGGACGCGTCACACCTCCCTCGAGCGGTACGTCTCCAAGCTGGGCCTCGCCGTGGTGATGCCGCGCGCGGGCCGGTCGTTCTACCAGGACGAGGCGTACGGCTCGGCGTACTGGACCTTCCTCTCGGAGGAGCTGCCCGAGCTGGTGCAGCGCTTCTTCCGCGTCTCCGACCGGCCCGAGGACACCTTCGTCGCGGGGCTGTCGATGGGCGGGTACGGGGCGTTCCGGTGGGCACTGACGCACCCTGACCGGTTCGGTGCGGCCGCATCGCTGTCCGGGGCGCTCGACGTGGCGCACCCCGACCAGGCGGGGCTGTGGGCGGGCGAGGTGCCGCAGGTGCTGGCCGGCGCCCCCGTCCCTGCGGAGGCCGACCTGATGGCGCTGCTTCGCGGTGCCGACCGGGACGCGCTGCCGCCGCTGTACCTCGCGTGCGGCACCGAGGACTTCCTGTACCCCTCGAACCAGCGGTTCCTGGCGCTCGCCGAGGAGCTGGGCGTGCCCGTGCAGACGGAGCTGCGGCCCGGGACGCACGAGTGGGGCTTCTGGGACGAGTCGATCCAGCGCGTGCTGGAATGGCTGCCGCTGCCGAGGTAGCGGGAGGGGTTCGCGGCCAGCGCTCGTCGGGCCTGGTCTCGTCCGTCGGTGCGGTGGCATCCGTGCGGCCGTTCACCCTGCTGGACCTGGACGGGTACGCCGTCACCATCCACGACAAGTGCTGAGCCGAGACGCAGGGCGGCGTCCTCGATGTGCGCCTGTGGATGGGGGCGGCGGTGTGTCCGTGGGTATCAATAGCATACGAACATGCGTTCGAACGGGCCTGTGGCGGTGGCGGGATGACGGCGGCCGTCGTCGACCGCCCCGTGGCGGTGCGCGTCGACGCGGGTGCGGCACCCGACCTGCTGCGCGCCGCGCAGGTGCTCCTTGCGGCGGTCGACGAGGCGGAGTCCTGGTCCACCGGTGAGCGACGCACGGCCCTGGAGCAGGTAGATCGCACGGCGGGCCTGCTGGCGGCGGCTCGGGCGCAGCTGCTGGCCGCGGAGCGCGCCGCGGGGACCTGGGCGCTGCACGGGGACCGCGATCTGACGGCGTGGCGAGCGCGGACCTCACGATCGGGGGTTCGCGAGGCGGTGGGGCAGGTCCGCCAGGCAGACGCCATCACGACGATGCCGGAGGTGCGTAGCGCGCTGACCAGGGGCGCCATCACGACGACGCACGTCGACGCGATCGCCCGGTTCACCGCTGCCGCTCCGCCGCAGGTTGCCGAGCACGCGCGGTCCGGCGCGGGCCAGGCCGCGATCGTGGCCCTCGCTACGCGCGTGGACGGTGCGGGGCTGGGGAAGGCGCTGACACGGTGGCAGGCCGAGCTCGACCCGGCCGCCCGGCAGCGCACGCACGACGAGCAGCAG
>NCKG01000207.1:0-3850 GCA_002279095.1 Cellulomonas sp. 14-74-6 | reverse complement strand
GGCGTCCGGGTGGTCGCCGTCACGGCGCGGCCGCCGCGATGGCTCGGCGACCTGGCCCCGGCGCTGGGCGGGTGCGGCGTGGCCATCTGTGCCAACGGAGCCGCTGTCGTCGAGCTGGCGACGTTGGCGGTCCGGCACGCCTACACGTTCGACGACCAGGGGGTGCGCGACGTGGTGGCCCGGGTTCGCCGCTCCGATCCGACGGTGAGCTTCGCGCTGGAACGCACCACCGGGTTCGCCGCGGAGGCGGGGTTCCTCTCGAGCCACCCGGTGCCCGAGGGCAGCCCGTCGGTCGCGGACATCACCCAGGCGTTGGACGGTCGCACGATCAAGGTGCTCGTCCGCGCGGCGCCGTCGATCGACCTCGACGCCTTCGTGGGGGCGTTGTCCACGGCCGTCGGGGACGCAGGCGTCGTGTCCCACTCGGGCGCCACCGGTCTGGCCGAGGTGTCGCCGCCGGCCGTCACCAAGGCCAGCACGCTGGCCGTCTGGGCGGCGGAGGAGGGGGTCGAGGCGAGCGACGTCTGGGCGGTGGGCGACGCGCCGAACGACCTGCCGATGCTGGTGTGGGCCGGTCGTTCGTTCGCGGTCGCGAACGCCCACCCGACCGTGCTGCGGAGCGTCGACGCGGTGCTGCCGTCGAACGCGGACGACGGCGTCGCGGTGCTGCTCGACACCGCCCTCGCGCTGGTGCCGCACGGCGCTCGTCGCGGGCGGGACCTCCCGGGCCTCGGGACCTGCTGACCGGACCCTTGGAAGCGCTCCCGCAACGTGCGCGCAGCAGTGTATCGTATCGATTCGAGCCCGGTCGCCGACGACCGGCCCTTCCCCTCCCGCGATCGACCGAGGATTCCCATGGCGACCACGCGCCCGTCCGGCCGGCAGTTCCCCACCGACTTCCTCTGGGGGTCCGCGACGGCCTCGTACCAGATCGAGGGCGGCGTGCACGAGGGCGGGCGCGGCCCGTCGATCTGGGACACCTTCAGCCACACGCCGGGCCGGGTGCTGAACGGTGACACCGGTGACGTCGCCGTGGACCACTTCCACCGCGTGCCGCAGGACGTGGCGATCATGCGCGAGCTCGGCCTGCAGGCGTACCGCTTCTCGATCGCGTGGTCACGGGTGCACCCGACCGGTTCCGGCGAGTTCAACCAGGCGGGCCTGGACTTCTACTCCGACCTGGTGGACCGGCTGGTCGACGCGGGGATCCAGCCGGTCGCGACCCTGTACCACTGGGACCTGCCGCAGGCGCTGCAGGACGAGGGCGGCTGGGCGAACCGTCAGACCGCCTACCGGTTCGCCGACTACGCCCGCCGGATGGCCGAGGTGCTCGGGGACCGGGTGCGGCTGTGGACCACGTTGAACGAGCCGTGGTGCTCCGCCTTCCTCGGGTACGCGTCCGGCGCCCACGCCCCCGGGGTGACGGACGACGC
Source organism: Cellulomonas sp. 14-74-6 (assembly GCA_002279095.1). Taxonomy (GTDB): domain Bacteria; phylum Actinomycetota; class Actinomycetes; order Actinomycetales; family Cellulomonadaceae; genus Cellulomonas. Next base: position 2,417 of record NCKG01000207.1, on the reverse strand, counting down.
CAAGGCGCTGGCCGCGGTCCACCACCTCAACCTCGGCCACGGTCTCGCGGCCCGCGCCGTGCGCTCCGTCCTCGGCGAGGACACCCCGGTCTCGGTGACGCTGAACCTGCACGTCACGCGCGCTGCCTCCGACGACCCGGCGGACGTCGCGGCCAAGCACCGCATCGACACGATCGCCAACGAGGTGTTCCTCGGCCCGATGCTGCTGGGCGCGTACCCGGAGCAGGTGTTCGCCGACACCGCCGCGATCAGCGACTGGTCCTTCGTGCAGGACGGGGACCTGGACCTGATCCGCGTCCCGCTCACCCTGCTCGGCGTGAACTACTACGCCACGGGCCTCGTCCGTGCCGGAGAGCCGGCCGCCGTCACGCCGGGTGAGCCGGGTCCGGACGGCCACCGTGCTGCGGAGCACAGCCCGTGGGTCGGGGCGGACCAGGTCGAGTGGCTCCCGGTCGCCGGCCCCTGCACCGCGATGGGCTGGAACATCGACCCGCAGGGCCTCGTCGACCTGCTCCTGGAGCTGCGCGACCGGTTCCCGGACCAGCCGCTGGCCATCACGGAGAACGGTGCGGCGTTCGTCGACGAGGTCTCGGCGGACGGGCGCGTGCACGACGCCGACCGGGTCGCCTACCTGCACGACCACATCGACGCGATGGGTGCCGCGATGGACGCCGGCGCCGACGTGCGCGGCTACTTCGTCTGGTCGCTGCTGGACAACTTCGAGTGGGCGTACGGGTTCGACCGCCGCTTCGGCGTGGTCCGCGTCGACTACGACACGCTCGAGCGCACGGTCAAGGACTCCGGACGCTGGTACGCCGAGCTGGTCCGCACCGGCACGGTGCCGCCGGCGGAGGTGGCCGCCACGCTCTGACGGACCGGTCGCTGGGCGAGCGACCGTCGGAATCGGACAAGATGGGCGCATGCCGAGCAGCCGTCGATCGTCGAGGCGGCCGTACGGGACCGCCCACCCGGAGCTGGACCTGATGCGCGCCACCGGCGGGCGGACGGCCGAGAGCGCATCGGACGGCGAGTGGACGGTGCAGGCGGTCGCCGGCTCGTCCCGGGAGTACCGGTGCCCCGGCTGCGACCAGGTGGTCGCGCCCGGGACGCCGCACGTGGTGGCGTGGCGGACGGACGACCTGCTCGGTGACGGTGTGGAAGGTCGTCGCCACTGGCACACGGCGTGCTGGCGGGCTCGAGGCCGTCGTCGTCCCAGCCGTCGCGCCTGACGATGCCGAAGCCGACGGGTGGCGGCGTGCCCGCCACGGCCGCCGGTTAGGCTCGAGACGATGTCCGAGACCTCTGCCGCCACCGCCCACGGCGCCCCGATCCGCTCCCTGACCGTCCTGCCCGCGCACCGGGAGGAGGTCGAGCTGCACACGGCGGACGGCCTGGCGCTGGTCGGTGAGCTCGCCCTGCCGGTGGACGCGGAGGGCCGCCCGACGACGCCGCGCGCCACCCTGGTCACGCTGCACCCGTTGCCGACGCACGGCGGGTACATGGACTCGCACGTGCTGCGCAAGGCGGCGTGGCGGCTGCCCGCCCTGGCGGGTTTCGCCGTGCTGCGGTTCAACACGCGCGGCACGTCCAGCCCGCGCGGCACGAGCCAGGGCTCGTTCGACGGAGGCGTGGCCGAGCGGTTCGACGTCGCCGCCGCCCTCGAGCTGGCCGAGTTCCACGACCTTCCGCACATCTGGCTCGTGGGATGGTCCTTCGGCACCGAGCTCGCGCTGCGGTACGGACGTGACCCCGTGGTGGAGGGAGCCGTCCTGCTGTCGCCGCCCCTGAGCAGAGCGGGCGACCAGGACCTGGACGCCTGGGCGTCGTTCGGCCGCCCGCTCGTCGTGCTGGTGCCCGAGCACGACGACTACCTGCGCCCGCCGCAGGCGCGTGAGCGCTTCGCGCGGGTGCCGCAGGCCGATCTGGTGGCCGTCGACGGTGCGAAGCACCTGTGGGTGGGGGAGTCCCAGGTGCGCCGCGTGCTCGACGAGATCGTGGCGCACGTCGCGCCCGAGGTGCCCGTCCCGCTGCCACGGACGTGGTCGGGGCCGAGCAGCCAGGCGGAGTCGACCACCGACCTGACGGGGGAGGACTCGTGACGCCGATCGCAGGCCTGACCACGGTCCGGTCCGACGCCGGGGCGCTGCCGCTCGTGCTGCTGCACGGGATGCCGCTCGACTCTCGGATGTGGACCGCCGCCGCGCAGCTCGTCGCGGGCCCGGCGGCCGTGCACCTCGTCGACCTTCCCGGCACGCCGCGATACGTCGCCGACCTGCCTGCGCCGTCGCTCGAGGCCTCCGCCGACGAGGTGGCCCGCCTCCTGGCCGACGCGGGTGTCGACCGCGCCGTCGTCGTGGGTCTGTCGATGGGCGGCTACGTCGCGCTGGCGATGGCCGAGCGCCACCCCGACCTGATGG
>NCKG01000206.1:0-3884 GCA_002279095.1 Cellulomonas sp. 14-74-6 | reverse complement strand
GCGCGCTCGCCGCCGGCTTCACCCCGGTGATCACGCCCACCCTGGTCAAGCCCGAGATCATGGCCGGCACCGGCTTCCTCGGCGCCCACGCCGACGAGATCTACCGCCTCGAGGCCGACGACCTGTACCTCGTCGGCACCAGCGAGGTCGCGCTCGCCGGCTACCACTCGGGCGAGATCCTCGACCTGTCCGCCGGCCCCAAGCGGTACGCCGGCTGGAGCGCCTGCTACCGCCGCGAGGCCGGCTCGTACGGCAAGGACACCCGCGGCATCATCCGGGTGCACCAGTTCCACAAGGTCGAGGCCTTCAGCTACACGACGGTCGAGGACGCCGCCGACGAGCACCAGCGCATCCTCGGCTGGGAGAAGGAGATGCTCGGCCTCGTCGAGCTCCCCTACCGCGTGATCGACACCGCCGCCGGCGACCTCGGCTCGTCCGCCGCCCGCAAGTTCGACTGCGAGGCGTGGTTGCCCAGCCAGCAGCGCTACCTCGAGCTGACCAGCACCTCGAACTGCACCACGTTCCAGGCCCGCCGCCTCGGCATCCGCGAGCGCACGGCGGACGGCTCCGTCCGGACGGTCGCCACGCTGAACGGCACCCTGGCCACCACGCGCTGGCTCGTCGCGATCCTGGAGAACCACCAGCTCGAGGACGGGTCGGTCCGTGTGCCGGAGGGCCTGCGCCCGTACCTGGGCGGCGTGGAGGTGCTGCACCCGGCGGCGACGGCATGAGCGGCACCGCGGGCCGGGTGGGCCTGCTCGCCCTGGACGTAGACGGCACCGTCATGACGTACGACGGCGTCGTCTCCGACGGTGTCCGCAGCGCCGTGTCCGCCCTGGTCGCGGCCGGGGTCCACGTCGTGCTCGCCACCGGTCGCTCGCTGCAGGGCGCGGCCCAGGCGGCCGCCGCGCTCGGCCTCTCCGAAGGCTGGCTGGTGTGCTCCAACGGTGCCGTCATCGCCCGCCTCGACTCGGATCTGGACGACGGCTACGAGGTGCACCAGGTGGTCACCTTCGACCCGGCACCGGCCCTGCGCGCCCTGGCGATCGAGCTGCCGGACGCGCTGTACGCGGTGGAGCACCTCGGCGTCGGCTTCCTGGTCAGCGCCGACTTCCCGCCGGGGGAGCTGAGCGGCGAGACCGAGGTGGTGCCCTTCGAGCGGCTGCTCGCGGCACCCGCCAGCCGGGTGGTCATCCGCAGCCCTGACAGCACGCCGGACGAGTTCCACGCCCTCGTCGAGCGCGTCGGCCTGCACGAGGTCTCCTACGCCGTCGGCTGGAGCGCGTGGCTGGACCTGACGCCGGGCGGCGTCTCCAAGGCCAGCGCGCTGGAGCAGGTGCGCCGCGAGCTGGGCGTGCAGCCGTTCGCGACCATGGCGGTCGGCGACGGCTCGAACGACACCGAGATGCTGCAGTGGGCGGCTCGGGGCATCGCGATGGGCCATGCGGACGAGCGGGTGCGCGCGGCCGCCGACGAGGTGACCGGCACCATCGACGACGACGGCCTTCTGCCGGTGCTGCGGTCGCTGCTGCACTGACTGCCGGCGGCGTCCGCCCTGCTCACGGCCGGTGAGCGCGAGGTCCACCCTTCGGCCCCGGCACGCTGGCCTGCGGCTTTGCGGGAGCGCTCCCGCACGGCAGGGCAGGGCCGGCCGCCACCGCGCCGACCCGCGCCGCGGTGGACCACCGCCGGTCCGCGGTGCACAATCGGCCCCCGTGGCGCGCATCGAGGACGTGGCGCGGTCCGCCGGTGTCTCGACGGCGACCGTCTCCCGTGCGCTGCGAGGCCTCCCGCACGTGTCGTCGCAGACCCGTGACCGGGTCCGCGAGGTCGCCCGCGAGCTCGGTTACGTCGCCTCCCCGTCGGCCGCCAGCCTCGCCTCGGGACGCACCCGCACCATCGGTCTGCTGACGCCCTGGGTGAACCACTGGTTCTTCGCCAACGTGATCGACGGTGCCGAGCGGGCGCTGCGCGCCCAGGGCTTCGACGCCCTGCTGTACACGTTCGAGATCTCCCGCGACCTACGCCGACGTCAGGTGGACCCGGACGTGCTGCGCCGGCGTGTCGACGGCGTGATCGTCGTCGGCATGCCGCTGGACCGCGACGAGGTCGCAGCCCTGGTCGGCCTGGGCCATCCGCTGATCTTCATCGGCACCGGCGCCCCCGGCCAGGTCACCGTGCGGGTGGACGACCTCCGCACCGCCACCGAGGCCACCGAGCACCTGCTGCGCCTGGGCCACCGCACCATCGGGCACATCACCGGGTCGCCGCAGGACAACGCCCCGTGGGCGCCTCCCATCGACCGCCGCTCCGGGTGGAAGGAGGCGATGGCGCGCGCGGGTGCCGAGCCGAGCCCGGAGCTCGAGGTGAACGGCTACTTCGACGTCGAGGGAGGCCGGGAGTCCACGTGCCGGCTGCTGGCCCGGCGTCCGGACGTGACGGCGATCTTCGCCGCGTCCGACGAGATGGCGATGGGTGCGATCCTCGCCGCCCGCGACCTGGGCCGGCGCGTCCCGGAGGACCTGTCGGTGATCGGCATCGACGGCCACGACCTCGGCGAGCTCGTCGGCCTGACCACGATGGCGCAGTCCGCCGAGGACCAGGGGACCGCGGCCGCGACGCTGCTCCTGGGCATGATCGCCGGCACCCCGGCGCCCGAGCAGGTGATCTTCCCGACCCAGCTGGTGGTGCGTACGTCGACCGCCGCTCCGGTGGCGCATCTCGCTACGTGACGAAATCGTGACGTCGGGGTGCTTGACGGCCCCCGGGCGGTGAATGTCAAGATCAAGCCGGTCTGTAAGCGTTTGCAGACACCAGCCACCTGTCGCATCAACGAAGTTGTGACCGGGAAGGACAGACATGAAGCGAACCTCTCGATTCGCCGCCGCTGCCGCTGGCGTGGCGGCTCTGGCGACCGCCGCCGCATGTTCCAGCGGCGGCTCGTCCGGCACCTCGAGCTCGAGCGGCAGCTCGGCAGCCGCCCTCACCGGCGACTGCGCGAAGTACCAGGACTACGCGGGCTACAGCGGCAAGACGGTCACGATGTTCGGGTCGATCCTCAGCCCGGAGTCGGACTCGCTGAACTCCTCGTGGGCCGACTTCTCCAAGTGCACCGGCATCACCATCCAGTACACGGGCTCCAACACGTTCGAGTCCGACCTGCCGGTGAAGGTGAACGGCGGCAACGCCCCGAACCTCGCGATCATCCCGCAGCCCGGTCTGCTCGCGCAGATGGTGGCGACCGGCGCGGTGAAGGACCCGCCGGCGCAGACCGTCAAGAACGAGGAGAACTGGAACTCCGCCTGGAAGGCCTACGGCTCGGTCGACGGCAAGTTCTACGCGGCGCCCATGAGCGCCAACATGAAGTCCCTCGTCTGGTACTCGCCCAAGTACTTCAAGGACAACGGCTTCACGGTGCCCACCACGTGGGCGGAGATGATGACGCTGTCCGACCAGATCGCGTCCAAGATGACCGGCGCCGCGAAGCCGTGGTGCGGCGGCATCGGCTCCGGCACCGCGAGCGGCTGGCCTGCCACGGACTGGCTCGAGGAGGTCGTGCTCGGCAAGTACGGCGGTCAGGTGTACGACGACTGGATCAACCACAAGGTCAAGTTCTCCGACCAGCAGATCCAGGACGCGATGAAGGTCGTCAGCGACTGGCTGCAGAACCCCAAGTGGGTCAACGGTGGCGTCGGTGACGTCAAGACGATCGCGACCACCACGTTCCAGAACGCGGGCCTGCCGATCCTGAAGAACGACTGCGCCATGCTGCAGCAGGCGTCCTTCTACGCCGCGCAGTGGCCGAAGGGCACCAAGGTCGGGCCTGACGGCGACGTGTTCGCCTTCAAGCTCCCGGCCGTCGACCCGTCGATCAAGACGCCCGT
>NCKG01000205.1:0-3889 GCA_002279095.1 Cellulomonas sp. 14-74-6 | reverse complement strand
CCCCCTCGACCACCATCACCCCGTCCACGGTGCGGGCGTTGTGCGTGGCGCGCTGCCCGCACCAGCACAGGGCGCGCACCTGCAGCACCTCGACACGGTCGGCGAGCTCGACGAGACGTGCCGACCCGGGGAACAGCCGGGCACGGAAGTCGGTGCTGATCCCGAACGCGAACACGTCGACCGCCAGCTCGTCGACGACCCGCGCCAGCTGGTCCACCTGCGCGGCGGTGTAGAACTGCGCCTCGTCCGCGATCAGGTAGTCGACCGGGCGACCGTGCGTGCGGCGGTGCACCACCTCGGCCCAGAAGTCCGTGCCGTCGTCCACCTCGTTCGCGCGCCGCGCCAGGCCGAGGCGCGAGGAGATTGTTGCTGTGCCGGCGCGGTCGTGGCGGGTGAACAGCACCCCGTCGCGCCCCCGTGCGGCATGGTTGTGGTGCATCTGGAGCGCCAGCGTCGACTTCCCGCAGTCCATGGTGCCGGAGAAGAACACCAGCTCGGCCATCCGCGTCTCCCTCGAAGCTCTCTCACACCTGTGTGACGAGGCAAGGCACCAGCATCTCCTGGCGGGTCAACGACCCGTGCACGCCGACCAGCCCCAGCGACGCAGGCGTCTGCGTGCGCGAGTCGACCACGGTGACCCGTCCGGTGGTGGCGACCACGACGTCGCCGATCACCGGCCGCACGCGGTCCGCCACGACGCCGAACCAGCCCGTCGCGACGGCCTCCTCGCGGGTCCGCACCACGGCCCCGTCTCCCAGCACGTCCTGCCAGCGCCGCACCACGTCGGCGACCTCGGCGGCCGGGTCGAGGTGCAGGTGCAACGCCCGCGGCTCCCCCGCCACGAGCGCGACACCCTCGGCGAGCGCCGGTGTGCCGGCGACGTCCCAGCGGAGCGACGGGTCGACGTCCACCATGCCGTGGTCGGCCGTCACCAGGAGCAGCGTGCCGGCCGGCAGCAGCCGGGCGAGGCGGGCGAGCTGGGCGTCGAGGGCCTCGAGCGCGTCGCCCCACTCCCACGAGTCGCAGCCCGCGTGGTGGCCGACCTTGTCCACGTCGCCCCAGTACAGGTAGGCCACCCCGGGCCGCCGCAGCTCACGGGCGACGACGTCGACGCGCTGGTCGAGCGACTCGGCCGGACGGTACGTCGCGCCGGAGAGCGCCGCCCGGGTCAGTCCCGACCCCTCGAAGCGCGCCGGCCCGACGCTGAGTACCCGCACGCCGGCGTCCGCCATCCTGCCGAGCACGCTGCGCTCCGGCTGCCACCTCTCGGCCGGGGGCAGGTCCGTCCAGGACACGAGGTTCCCCAGCCGGCCGGTCGCAGGGTCGCGGACGGTGTACCCCAGCATCGCGGTGCCGCCCGGCGGGAGCCCGGTGCCGAAGGTGCCCATGGCGGTGGCGGTCGTCGACGGGAACGTCGTCGTCAGGGGCGCCGAACCGAGCAGGAGGGACCGCAGGAACGGCGCGTGGCCCGACCGCTGCGAGAGGTTGGTGTGACCGAGGCCGTCCACCAGCACGACGCACACCCGCTCGGCCGCCGGCAGGCCCAGGAGCACGCGGGCGGCGGCGGCTCCGGGCAGGTCGACGCCGACGGCGCCGGCCACGGCGGGGAGCACCTGTCCGAGCGACCGGCCGAGCAGGTCCGGCTCGATCAGCTCGTCGTCGGCACCGGGGGCGCGTGCACCACCGACGAGATGCGTCACCGGGTTGCCGCGGTGGCGGCGGACAGCCTGCGGGCGAACGTCTGGGCCGCACGCACGGCCTCCGCACCGTCCGCCACCGAGCTGACCCGGAGCACGACGTCGTCCGGGGCCAGCGTGCCGGTCAGCCCGTGGTCGGCCTCGCACTCCGGGTCCCCGCAGGTGGTCGGCTCGAGGTCCACGCGGGACACCGCGCCCCAGCCGATGACCATCGTGAGCTCCAGCGCGCCGTGGCCCTGGCGGTGCCGCTGCGGGTCGTCGACCACGTGGGTGAGCGCCACCGACCGGAGCTCGCGCAGGGGCACGGCCTCGGTGGTGGCCGAGGCCGAGGCCGACGGGTGCTCGGCGTCCGGCGCGTGGTCGTCGACGTGGGCGACGACGAGGCGCGTCGGTGTGAGCACCAGCACCGTCACGTGACGGCGGACCTCCGCGTCGTCGAACGTGGTCTCCGGGTGCACGAGGTGCGCCTCGACGGACTCACCCGCGAGCGCGACGTCGAGCACGTCGGCCACCAGCTCGGGGTAGTACCCCGCCCGGTGCAGGTCGCGGTGCAGGTCTTTGTCCAGGGGTGTCACGGCAGGCACCGGACCATCCTCCCACCCCGCCGGGCGGCGCTGCGGGTCACGTGCGCGGCAGGCGGCGGGTGGCGTCCGAACGATCGGCGTGCGCGAGGGTCGCGGCGGCCGCGAGCACCACCGCGCCGTGCTCGGCGACCACCACGGGGTTCAGCTCGAGCCGGCGCAGCTCCGGCAGCCCGTCCGCGAGCACCGAGACGCGGGCGACCACGTCCTCCAGCGCCACGACGTCGAGGGCGGGCAGCCCGCGGTAGCCGAACAGCCGCGGCGCCGTGCGGGGCGTCCGCACGAGCTGACCGACGTCGACGTCGGTCAGCGGCGGCACGCCGTAGGCGGTGTCCCCCAGCAGGTCCGTGGCGTCGCCGGCGAGCCCGAAGCTGATCACGGGGCCGAACAGAGGGTCTTCGGCCGAGCGGATCACGCACGCGGAGCCGTGCGGCGCCATCGACTGGACCTCGAGGGGGTGGCCCGCAGGCGACGGTCCGAGCGAGGCAGCCAGCTCGAGCACCTCGGCCACGTCGGCCCGGAGCTCGGCCTCGTCGCCCACGTCGAGCCGCACCCCCCCGAGGTCGGCACGGTGCCGCAGGGCCGGGACGGTCGTCTTGACCGCGACGGGCCACCCGAGCTCGTTCGCCGCGGCCACGGCGGAGTCGGCGTCGTGGACGCCGATCGTCCGCTGCACGCCGATGCCGGCGCAGGCGAGCAGCTGGGCGGTCCGGTCCGGCTCCAGCCGCACCTCTTGTCCCGCGTCGGCGGGCAGCCACTCGCCGACGAGACGACGCGCGGCCCGCAGGTCGAAGCCCTCGGGATGCAAGGGGGCACCCCGGTCCGCCGCGCGCCACCGGGCGTAGCGAGCGGCGTGGCCCAGCGCGAGCACCGCATCGGCCGGCGTGGCGTATGCCGGCACGGTCCGCAGCGCGCCGTCGGGACCGGGCGCCGTCAGCTCGTCCGTCACCCCGTGCAGACCGCCCATCACCGCCACCGTCGGACGTCCCGTGCGGGCGGCCGCCTCGGCGACCGCCCGCGCCACCGTCGGGTCGAGGTCCCCGACCACGGGGATCCGCACCGCGATCACGGCGTCGAGGTCCGGCTCGTCGTACAGCTCGTGCACCGCCCGGTCGAGCACCTCCGGTGCCGCGTCCTCCGGGATGAGGGACACGTGCCGCCCGATCCGGAGACCGTGCGTCGCCGCGAGCTCGGCGACCAGCGTCGCCGCCGACGCGGAGCTGGCCAGGATGCCGGTGCGGCGTCCCGACGGCAGCGGCTGGTGCGCCACGAGCTGCAGCACGTCGAACATCTGGTGGGTGTTGTCCACCCGGATCACTCCGGACTGGCGCATCACCTGGCTGAGCACCCGCGCCGGCGCCTGGGTCGCCCGCACGGCGTGCCCGGGCGGCACCACCTGTCCCGAGCGGCCCGCCGTCATCACGACCACCGGCGACGCCGTCGCGGTCGCCGCCGAGGCGGAGCAGAGCGTCCGCGCGCACGTGAGGAACCTCGACGGATTCCTCGTCGGGGTGCGCGCCGCGGACTGACCGTCGCTCCGGCGAGCCCTCAGTCTCATCGGGGAGCCGAGCCCTCAGTCCAGGAGGTGCCGGGTGTAGCGACCAGGCTCGT
>NCKG01000204.1:0-3913 GCA_002279095.1 Cellulomonas sp. 14-74-6 | reverse complement strand
CCCACCGGTCCCCGCCGAGCACGCCCGGACCCGTCCCTCGGGCGTCGCCGGGCGGCGTCGGCATCGTGCTCCCGCGCCACACCCGACCCTCGACCGACCGAGCGCACCCGGTCGCCGACGCAGCACCACGGGACGCTGCCGAGCACCACGAGCATCACGAGGAGCACGGGGCCGCCGTTCACGGGGCTGCCGCTCTCCGCGCTCGGGCGACGAGGAGCCTGGTCCAGCCCCATCCCCCGACGGCGAGGCCGCAGCCCAGCACCCCGGACGCCGTGCCGAGGCGGCCGTCGAGCAGCACCGCGACGGGGTCCGCGCCGGCGGCCGCGCCCAGCAGCACGCCGAGCACGGGCAGCCCGAGCAGCACGCGCACCGATGCACGCGGGCCTGCGAGCGCCGCGGTGAGCTCCGCCTCGGCCTCCGCGTCGGCCACCACCGCAGCGGCGACGTCGTCCAGCACGGCGGCGAGCGGAGCTCCCAGCTGCTGCGCGACGACGGCAGCCGCGACGACCGCATGGGCGCGCGCCCGTTCACCGGGCGGTACGCGGCGACGTCGTCGACCACGGGCCTCGGGCGCAGCCCCCTGCAGGAGCTGGTCCACCGTCGGGACGGAACCGCAGGCGGACAGGCGGAGCGCACGCGCCCACGCGTCGGCAGGTCGCGCACCGGCACGCAGCAGGGTGCTGACAGTGGTGACGACTGCCGCCAGGTCCCCCGCGCCGGTCTGGGCACCACGGTGCGACGCCAACCGCGCCCTCCACCCGCCCGGCGCCGCTCGCGCCTGGGACGACACCGGAGCAGGTGGTGGCTGCCGCTCCCCGCAGGCAGTCGCCGGCCCCACCCGGTCCCGCACAGCACCGGTGCCCGCCGAGACCCTGCGCCGCTGCTCGGCACCGGACCGGAGCCGGCGCCGGCCCCGCGGTCCCGCGACCAGCAGCACCGCCAGTGCGACGAGCAGCCCGAGGACGGCGGTCACGATGCGGTCCGGTCGAGGCGTGCCGCGAGGTGGTCCCACGCCGGGCCGCGCTCGACGGCTCCGCCACCGCCGCAGCGCACGGCGGTCTCGACGGCCAGCGACCCGTCGTCGGCCCGGCGCACCACACCGATCTCGCTCAGCCGGCGCTGCGCGCGGTCGGGGCCGGCGCGGCGCAGGTGCAGCACCGCGTCGACGGCGCTGACGGCCTGGGCGGCGAGGGCGTCCCGCGACATCCCGGCGAGCGCCGCCAGCGCCTCGAGCCGCGCCGGGACGTCGGCCGCCGTGTTGGCGTGCAACGTGGCGCAACCGCCCTCGTGCCCGGTGTTCAGGGCCGCGAGCACCTCCCGGATCTCGGCGCCGCGAGCTTCGCCGAGCACGAGCCGGTCGGGACGCATCCGCAGCGCCTCCCGGAGGAGCCGCGCCAGGTCCACCGCGCCGGATCCGTCGACGTTGGCGTGGCGAGTGGTCAGGTGGACGACGTGCGGGTGGTCCGGCCACAGCTCGCCGGCCTCCTCCACGACGACGATCCGCTGGTCCGGCGGGACGGCCGTCAGGAGCGCCGCGAGCAGCGTCGTCTTGCCGGACCCCGTCGGGCCGGACAGCAGCAGGTTGGCCCGCCGCTGCACCAGCGCCTGCAGCAGCGGCGCGACTGCGGGCGCGAGCGTGCCCCGGTCGACGAGCTCGTCCAGCGTGAACGGCTGCCGACGCAGCACCCGCAGGCTCAGCACCGTGCACGGCCCGGCCAGCGGAGGCAGCACGGCGTGCAGCCGCGTCCCGTCGGGCAGTCGGGCGTCGACCGTCGCCGTCGCGTCGTCGAGCCGTTGCCCGCCCGATGCCGCCAGGCGGACGGCCAGGTCCCGCACGTCGGCCACCGAGCCGAGGTCCGCATCGGTGCGCACCAGCCGCCCGGCGCGCTCCACCCACACGTCGGCCGGTCCGTTGACCAGCACGTCGGTGACCAGCGGGTCGTCGAGCCACCGCTGCAGCGGCCCGGCGCCGAACAGCACCGCACGGACCTCCCGCACGGCCGTGGCCAGGGCGGACGGGCCGAGCAGGGCACCCTCCTGGTGCACCGCGTCCCCGACCAGCGCTGCCAGGAGCTCGTCCGACGGCACCGCCCCGACGCTGCCGTCGGCGCCGCTGCCGGACGCGGCAGAGGTCGAGGACGCCGACGGTGCTCCGAGCCCGTCCTGCAGCCGGGCACGCACCCGTTCGGCGAGGACCGTTAGGCCGTCACCGGCCAGCACCGCCGCACCGCTGCCCGCCGAGCCGGGCAGCGCGTCCCGAGCCACCAGCCGCCCGACGCTCATCAGCTCACCGCGCCGTCATCCGAGCAGCCACGACGCCTCGACCTGCGCCGCGACCGCGCGCGCCCCGCGCACGGCCGTCCCCCTGCTCGGCAGCACGCCCCGCTCCGCCGCACGCGCGAGCCGGCGCGTCGTGCCGCCGGCCCAGAGCACGGGGAGGTCGACCGCTGCCGAGAGCTCGGCCACGGAGAGCCCACCGGGACCCCTCCCGAGGACGACCAGCCCCGCGGACGTGCCCGCCGCGACCAGTCGTGGTCGCACGGCGAGGGCACCCGCGACCGACCTGAGGTCGCGCCGCGCCACCACGACGACGACGTCGCACGCCCCGAGCACGGCAGCACCGGCCGACGCGCCGCCCCGTGGCAGGTCCAGCACGATCGCGCCGACGACGCCGGTCAGCGCCTGCAGCACGTCGGTCACCAGACCGGGGTCGGGATCCAAACCGTCCCGGTCGGCGCTGAGCACCGCGCACCCGCCCCACCGCGGCAGCAGCGCGAGCACGTCCTCACCCGGCACCTCGCCACGCGCGCCCACCAACTCCGGCCACCGCGCACCGTCGGTGTCCTCCACCCCGACGGTGACGTCCAGGCCGCCGCCCCGGCAGTCGAGGTCGACCAGCACCGTGCTGGTGCGGCGGGCCAGCCGGGCCGCGGTCAGCGCCGCCAGAGTGGACGTGCCGGCACCGCCCCGGGCACCCACCACCCCGACGACGGCGGCCCGCCGCGCCAGCCCCGCGACGGTGGCGGCTCCGTCCGGTCCGGGCGGCAGCAGCACCCTGCTCGACGACATGACCCACCTCCTCAGCGGCCGCCCAGCCTGCGGCCCCGCACTGCAAGCAGCGGGACCGATGGGGCGTCCCCGCCGGGGGCCGACGTGCGGAGCCGGGCTGTGGGTGGGTGGCCGCCGCTACGCTCGCGGGAGCCGGCGCCCGTCCGGTGCCGCCGCAACGCGTGGTCCCAGGCCGCCGAGGAGGCTGATCAATGAGCGACGCCGCCGCGGAGCCCACAGCCGACCGCAGAGCCGACCGCAGAGCCGCCCGCACCGCCGACCCCTCCGCTCACCCCTCCGCCGACGGTGCACCGGCCGACGCGCACCGCGCGGCCGCCTTCTTCGACCTCGACAAGACGATCATCGCCACCTCGTCGGCCACGGCCTTCTCGCGCCCGTTCCTCGCCGGCGGGCTGCTGACCAGGCGCGCGATGCTGCGCGCCGCGTACGCCCAGTTCCTCTACCAGGTGGGTGGCGCGGACGAGGTGCAGACCGAGCGCATGCGCGCCCAGCTGTCCCGGATGGTGACAGGCTGGGACGTGGACCAGGTGTCGGCCATCGTCGAGCGGACGCTGCACGAGTCGATCGACCCGGCGGTGTACGCGGAGGCCGTGGTGCTGATCGACGAGCACCACCGCGCCGGGCGCGACGTGATCGTCGTGTCGGCGTCGGGCCGGGAGCTGGTGGAGCCGATCGCGCGGCTGCTCGGCGCCGACGGCGTCATCGCCACGCACATGCGCGTCGCGGACGGGCGGTACACGGGGCTGATCGACTTCTACGCGTACGGGTCGGCCAAGGCGGAGGCGATGGCCAACCTCGCCCACCGCAGGGGGTACGACCTGCAGGCCAGCTACGCGTACTCAGA
>NCKG01000203.1:0-3922 GCA_002279095.1 Cellulomonas sp. 14-74-6 | reverse complement strand
GGGCGAGCAGCACCAGAGGCGCCCGGGCCCTGCGCCAGCGTCGGGTTGCGCGGCCTCGTGCCGTCGTCCCGTCGCCGGTGCCGGGGACCAGGGTCGTTGTCACGGGCGCGGTCACGGGGCGTCCTCGGCTGCGTGGCCGACCGACACCGTCCGGCGGGCGGCGCGGACCGCGTCGTCGGTCGCCCGCAGCTCGTCGTCGTCGGCGCGTCGGGCCGTGCGACCGCCGTACACGACCTCGTCGAACAGGCGCCCCGCCCGGACCAGGTCCGTCGCCACCGCGCTCAGCACCTCGCCGGCGTCGCGTGCCACCTCGTCGGCCGTGCGGCCGGGCCGCTCGTCCAGCACCGCGCGCTCCTCGAGACCGCGGGCGAGGGAGCGGAACCGCTCGGCCACGGCCGTCGAGAAGTCCCCCGCAGCGGCTGCGGCATCCGCCGCCGCCCGGAGCTCGGCCGCCGTGCGCCCGTCCGCGGCGCCCAGCACGGCCTCCGGCCGCGTCCGTCGGGACCGCCGCACCGGGCCGGTCACCCACAGACCGGCGACGACGAGCACCGCCAGCCCGACCGCCGCCGCGAGCAGGGCACCGCGCGGCGGCAGGGCGGCACCGTGGATCCCGCTGAACAGGTGCCCCAACCAGCTCAGGAACCGGCTGAGCAGGCTCTGCTGCTGGTGGTAGACGGGATCGAGCAGCTCCTCCCGCGCCCATCGCTGGGCCGTGGGCCCGTCCGGACGGACCGGCGGCTCCGCGGCACCGACGAGGGCGACGACGACGGCCAACGCCCGTGCACCGGTCACGCCGGGGAGTCGGTCGAGGCCGCGCGCGCCAGCTCGACGTCCAGGGCCTCGCGCCGCATCCGCACGTCGATGTACAGCAGCGCGATGACAGCCGCCTGGTACGTGGTCGCCGCGGTCAGCGTGATCACCTTGCCGACCGAGATGATCACGACCGCCCACAACGACGTCACCCCGCCGGTCGACCAATCGGCGACCAGGGTGAACGGCACGGAGATGATCTGGGTCAGCACGGAGACGAGCACGGCGACCAGCAGGGCGATCCCGAACAGCCGCCAGAAGCTGCCCCGGGTCAGGCGCCACGCCCGCGCTATCGTGCGCCAGAACGGCTTGCCCTCGAGCATCAGCGCCGGCGTGACGAGCAACGTGCGGGTGTTCACCCACACGGCGGCGACGGCGAAGGCGAGACCGCCGACGATGGCGGCGAACGCGAGCCATCCCCACTGCTGGCTCCGGCCGGCCCACACCATGAGCGCACCCAGGACGCCGCCGAGGACCAGCACCGCCAGCGACATCAGCACGGTGAACCCGATCACCCACCACACCCGCCACGACCGCGCGACCTCGCCGACGGTCGCACGCCGCCCGAGCACCGAGCGGCTGACGGACACCACGAGGAGGCCGTCGAGGATCGTCGTGGCCAGTGCGGTGACGGGAAGGGCGGCGAACGTCGCGAACGCGGTGCCGAGCTGGTTCGAGATCGCACCGAGGTCGGTGGTGCTCGCGTCGGGGAGGCCCGTGAGCTGACGGGAGAAGGAGTCGAGCGGACCGGTCAGGAGTCCACCGACGTACGCGGTGACGATCGCCGAGAGCACCACGCCGACCGTGACCACCACGGCGGCGAGGCCGAACATGACCGCGGGGTTGGCGCGGATCGCGCGGACGCCGCCGTCGAGCAGCTCTCCGAGGCTGAGCGGCCGCAACGGGATGATCCCGGGCTGCAGCGCGGGTGGACGCCAGGCGCCGGCACCCGGGGGGCCGTACGGGGTCGGTCCCCAACCGGCCTGCCCGTAGGCAGGTGGCTGCTGCCCGTAGACGGGTGGCTGTTGCCCGTAGCCGGGCGGCTGCTGCCCGTAGGCAGGTGGCTGCTGCCCGTACGCGGGCGGCTGCTGCCCGTACGCCGGTGGCTGCTGGCCGTAACCGGGTGGCTGCGGCGCGTGGCCGGGCGGGGGATCCGCCGGGACCCAGCTGTCTGGCCGGTCGTCGGCCGGCTTCCCGGCGGACGCACCGGGCGCAGCCCAGCCGCTCGGCCGGGACGGGTCCTGCGGTTCGCTCATGTGCTGGGGCTCCCCTGGTGGCGGCGCGGCTGGTGGTGCGGCTGGCTGCTCGGGTGGGGGCTCGGCTGAGATCGGTCCCGGCGCAGCACGTGGACACGTCGACGGTCGGGCCGCCGACGCCTCATCGTGCCACGGGGCCCTGCCGTCGGGGGCCGTCCGGACGGGTGGACTGCCAGGTGCGGACCACCCGGTCGGCGCTGGAGGATCGGAGCAGGTCAGGTGCGACAATGACCGCCATGAAGGGACGCGTCCTGGTGGTCGACGACGACACCGCCCTGGCCGAGATGATCGGCATCGTGCTGCGGTCCGAGGGCTTCGAGCCCGCGTTCTGCGAGGACGGCGACGAGGCGCTCGGCATCTTCCGTGCGACGCAGCCGGACCTGGTGCTGCTCGACCTGATGCTCCCGGGCCGTGACGGCTACGAGGTGTGCCGCCAGATCCGTGCCGAGTCGGGCGTGCCGATCGTCATGCTCACCGCCAAGAGCGACACCGTGGACGTGGTGCTCGGCCTCGAGGCGGGGGCCGACGACTACATCTCCAAGCCGTTCAAGCCCAAGGAGCTGGTCGCCCGGGTGCGCGCGCGGCTGCGCCGCAGCGACGAGCCAGCCCCTGAGCACCTCACGATCGGCGACCTGACGATCGACGTCCCCGGGCACCGGGTTGCACGCGACGGCACGCCGATCTCGCTCACCCCGCTCGAGTTCGACCTCCTCGTCGCCCTGGCGCGCAAGCCGTGGCAGGTGTTCACCCGCGAGGTCCTGCTGGAGAAGGTGTGGGGCTACCACCACGCGGCGGACACCCGGCTGGTCAACGTCCACGTGCAGCGGCTGCGGTCGAAGATCGAGCACGACCCGGAGCGCCCGGACATCGTCGTGACCGTGCGGGGCGTCGGGTACAAGGCGGGGGCTGGCTCGTCGTGACCCGGGCCGGGGGTGCACCGTGCCCCGGATGACGAGCGTCTGGCGGCTGGTCCGCGCCCGGTGGGGCCGTCGGCTCCGGTCGGCGCTGCGCTGGTGGCGCGGCTCGCTGCAGGTCCGCGTGCTGACGTCCACGCTCGCGATCGGCCTGGTGGCGCTCGCCCTGGTGTTCGCGTACGTCGGCCAGCGCACGGCGGACGGGCTGTTCCGCGCCCGGCTGCAGCAGGTGCTGGAGGAGAGCGCCCGCAGCACGCAGCAGGCCCAGAACACGTTCGACTCGGCGACGGCGACCACGGGCGCCGAGGTGCAGCAGCTGCTCTCCGACGTGACGAGCGCGCAGCGCAACGCGGGGTCCGGCGGGCGCGAGGTGTTCCTGCTGCGCGCGCCCGGCCAGGCGGTGTCGGTCCAGGCGGGTGCGACCGCCACCAACGCCGCGTACGTCGACCTGATCAGCGCGGACCTGAAGACCGCCACGTCGTCCGGTGGGCAGCACTGGCAGTCCGTCGCGCTGCGGTCGGGCGGCCGGCTCGAGCCGGCGGTCGTCGTCGGCCAGCAGGTCACGGTGCCCGTGGTCGGCACCTACCAGCTGTTCTTCCTCTACCCGCTGCAGGCGGAGCAGGACCGGCTCGACTTCCTGCTGCGCACGCTCGCGCTCGGTGCCGGCGCCCTGGTGCTGCTGCTCGGCTCCACCACCTGGCTGGTCACCCGCCAGACCGTGCTGCCGGTGCGCCGGGCCGCGCAGGTCGCCGAGCGGCTCGCCAACGGGCAGCTGACCGAGCGGATGAGCGTTCAGGGCGAGGACGAGATGGCGACCCTCGCCCAGTCGTTCAACGAGATGGCGGAGAGCCTGCAGGACCAGATCCGCAGGCTCGAGGAGCTCTCCACGCTGCAGCGCCGGTTCGTGTCCGACGTGTCCCACGAGCTGCGCACCCCGCTGAC
>NCKG01000202.1:0-3924 GCA_002279095.1 Cellulomonas sp. 14-74-6 | reverse complement strand
TCAGCGACCCGGCGCCGTCCGTCGGACAGTCGCTCTCCGCCGTCACCGCGCCGGCCCTCAGAGCCCGGCGCGCACGGTGCGCGTCGCGGCGATGATGTGCTCGAGCGAGGGGTTGACCTCCTCGTACCGGCGGGTCTTGAGGCCGCAGTCGGGGTTCACCCAGAGCTGGGCGGGGTCGATCGCCTGCACCGCCTCGCTCAGCAGCTCGGTGACCTCCGCCTCGCTCGGCACGCGCGGGGAGTGGATGTCGTAGACGCCCGGGCCGATGCCGCGCGGGTACCCCGCAGCGGCGATGTCGCCCAGGATCTCCATCTTCGAGCGGGCCGCCTCGATGCTCGTCACGTCCGCGTCGAGCCCGTCGATCGCACCGAAGACCTGCCCGAACTCCGAGTAGCAGAGGTGGGTGTGGATCTGCGTGTCCGGACGCACGCCGGAGGTGGCCAGGCGGAAGGACGAGACCGACCAGTCGAGGTAGGCGGCGTGGTCCTTCTCGCGCAGCGGCAGCAGCTCGCGCAGCGCGGGCTCGTCCACCTGGACGATCGCGATGCCGGCGGCCTCGAGGTCGGCGATCTCGTCGCGCAGCGCCAGGGCCACCTGGTTGGCGGTGTCGGCCAGCGGCTGGTCGTCGCGCACGAACGACCACGCGAGGATCGTCACCGGACCGGTGAGCATGCCCTTGACCGGCTTCTCGGTCAGCGACTGGGTGTACGTGGTCCACGGCACCGTGATCGGCGCCGGGCGGGACACGTCGCCCCACAGGATCGACGGACGCGTGCACCGCGAGCCGTAGGACTGCACCCAGCCGTTGCTGGTCACCGCGAACCCGTCGAGGTGCTCGGCGAAGTACTGCACCATGTCGTTGCGCTCGGGCTCACCGTGCACCAGCACGTCGAGGCCGATCCGTTCCTGCAGGTCCACCACGCGGCCGATCTCGGCGCGCATCTCGTCCTCGTACTCCGCCGCGGTGAGCTTGCCGGCACCGAACGCCGCACGGGCGGCGCGGATCTCCGGGGTCTGCGGGAAGGAGCCGATCGTGGTGGTCGGCAGCGCGGGCAGGTGCAGCCGCTCCGCCTGGGCGTCCCGGCGCTCGTCGAACGAGCCGCGGTGGAACTGCTCGGCGGTCAGCGCGGCGACGCGCTCGCGGACCTCCGGCCGGACCACGCCGGCCGCCGCCGCGCGGGCCGCACGGGCGTCCGCGGCGGCACGCAGCGCGTCGTGGATCGCCTCGCGGCCCTCCGTCAGGCCCTCGGCCAGGGTGACGACCTCGACGACCTTCTGGTCGGCGAAGGCGAGCCAGGACGCGAGCGCCGGGTCGAGGTTCGGCTCGTCGGCCACGTCGTGCGGGGTGTGGAACAGCGAGGTCGAGGTGCCGACGGCGACGGCCGCGGCGCCGAGCGTCTCCAGCTGCTCGAGCGTCGACAGCGCGCCGTCCAGGTCGGCGCGCCAGATGTTGTGGCCGTCGATCACGCCGCCCACCAGGGTCTTGGTCTCCAGACCCGGCACCGAGCCGGTCGGCAGGTCGCCGCGGACCAGGTCGAGCGCGATGCCCTCGACGGCCGTGCGCGCCAGCACCGGCAGGGCGGCACCGAGGTCCCCGTACGGCGCCGCGACCAGGATCGCCGGGCGGTCGGTGACGTCGCCGAGCACCCGGTAGGCCTCCTCCGCCGCGGCGAGCAGCCGCGCGGTGGGCACGCCGGTGGACTCGGACACCAGCGCGGGCTCGTCGAGCTGCACCCAGGTGGCGCCGGCGGCGCGCAGCGCGGCGAGCAGCTCGACGTACACCGGAAGCACGTCCGCGAGGCGGTCGATCGGGGCGAAGCCCTCGGGGGCGTCCTCCCTCGGCTTCGACAGCGCCAGGAACGTCACCGGACCCACCAGAACCGGACGGGTCAGCACGCCGTCGGCCAGCGCCTCGGCGAACTCCTGCACGGGGCGGTCGCCGGACAGCCGGAAGTCGGTGCCCGGGCCGATCTCCGGCACCAGGTAGTGGTAGTTCGAGTCGAACCACTTGGTCATCTCGAGCGGCAGGTCGTCACCGCGGCCGCGGGCCACCGTCGAGTAGCCGGCCAGGTCGAGGCGACCCTCGGCGTCGCGCAGGTCCGCGAACCGGGCCGGCACCGCGCCGAGCACCACGGCGGCGTCGAGCACGTGGTCGTAGAACGAGAAGGCGCTGGGGATCGCCGGCATGTCGGTGCGCAGTCCCAGCTCCGCCAGGCGGGTGCGGGTGCGCTTGCGCAGGTCCGCGGCCACCTGCTCCAGGTCCGCGGCAGTGGACCGGCCGGCCCAGAAGGACTCGAGGGCCTTCTTCAGCTCGCGGCGCGGACCGATCCGCGGGTAGCCGAGGATCGTGCCGGTGGGAAAGGCGGTGTGCGTCATGCGTCTGTCCTCGCGGTGGTGGTGGCGGTGGGGCGGCCGACCAGGCCGGCCCCTTCCAGCAGGTCGAGTGCGGCTTCGTGCTTGTTGAACGTGTAGAGGTGGATGCCGGGAGCACCGCCCTCGAGCACCCGGTCGATCAGCTCGATGCCGAAGCGCAGGCCGCGGCGGCGGCGCTCGGCCTCGTCGTCGGCCTCGTCGAGCAGGGCGAGCAGGTCCGGTGGCACCGGGACGCCGGTCACCTGCTCGGTGCGGACCAGGCGGGCGGGGTCGGTGGCGGGGATCAGCCCCGGGACGATGGGGATGACGACGCCGGCCCGGCGCGCCTCGCCGACGAGCTCGAGGTAGGAGTCGGCGTCGTAGAACACCTGGGTGATGGCGAAGTCGGCACCGGCGCGCTGCTTGGCCAGCAGCGCCTGGATGTCCTGCTCACGGGAGCTGCCGGTCAGCCGGTTGCCCCGGGGGAACGCCGCCACGGCGATCGACAGCGGCTTGACCCGGGCGCGCACGGCCTGCGCCGGGCTCTGCTCGCAGCGCTCGTGCTCGATCTCCCGCAGCAGCTCCACCAGCTGGCTGGCCGTGGTCAGCCCGTGCGGGTGCGCCTGCCACTGCGCCTCGCCCTCGGGCGGGTCGCCGCGCAGCGCCAGGAAGGAGCGGACACCCTCGTCGAGGAATTCCCGCACGATGGTGGAGATCTCTCCGCGGGATGCGCCGACGCAGGTCAGGTGGGCGATCGGGGTCAGCGTGGTCTCGTGCAGCATCCGCCGGACGAGGGCCCGGCTGGTGGTGCGGGTGCGACCGGACGCGCCGTAGGTGACGGAGACGAAGTCCGGCCGGACGGCTTCGAGGCGGCGGATGGTGTCCCACAGCTTCGGGGCGGCATCGGGGTTGCGCGGCGGGAACAGCTCGAACGAGACGGTCGGCCGGTCCACAGGCGCAACGACGGGACCGCTCGCGGCGGTCCGGGCGTCGGCAACGCTCATGGTCACTCCATCGGTCCCGGCTGAAGCACCCACACCCTCCCGGCGAGGAAGGGGGGTTGCTGCGGCGTCGACGAGCCAGGTCTCTCGGCCGCTCTGGATGGTGTGCAGGACGATACCCGCCGTCTCGCAGTACGGTCAGCATTGCCCGTTTGGTGAGACGCGGCAGCGTGCAGGGTGAGACGACCTCAGGGGCGCTGACGATGCGCCAGCCCGCTGTGCTGACGTGACGGGTGCGGCGCCACCGGAATGCCGCTCGTGGCGCAGGGGACGGCGCTGCCGCTGCCCTCGGACCGGGCCGCCGCTGCCGCACCGCCGGCACTCTGCTCGGCGCTCAGGGACCGCACCGGAACCGCTTCCAGCCCCCGGTGCACCGCGATGAGAAGTGCCGCGTCGACGGGTGCCGGACGCAGCATCGGTGCGTACAGGGCCTCGCTGCCCTCGTTGTCCCCCAGTGCCACGGCCGCAGATGCTAGTGGTCCGCGTTTGAAGTGGTCTGACGGTTGGCCTTCTTGAGGACTTGGTCGGGGGTCTTGGTCCAGACGAAGGGGTGGGCGCGGTCGTTCCAGCC